>CAZDMC010000060.1:0-9044 GCA_964506335.1 uncultured Methylomarinum sp.
ATTCTTTTGTCAACTTAAAAGACTTGAGCTGGGAATTCAAAAGATCAAGTGCTGAAGACACTATTTATGATTCATTAAAAGATATAAAGCAGAATAATAAACTGGAAAAGGAAGCTCAACGCTCATTGTTTTTCGCTATTGTTTTTAACAATAAAATAGAAATATTAAAAATTATATTCGACTTACTCATCCCTTTATTTGCAGGCATATTAGCACTTTATTTTTTGGTAAACTGGTCACCCATTGTAAAAAATAAAGGCAATATATTTACCGTTCTTACATACCCGCCTGCACAGGCTGAAAAAAATATAATCTTTTTTAATAATACTGATTCAACCATAATTAAGACAGATGATTCTGATAGTCTGGTTACATTTATTTTGCCTTTTGAATTTGAAACCCAATGTAAACAGGGTCAAGAAATGGGGGGCTGGAAAGGTGTCAAAATAGAACCCAGCCATGAGAAATTTTTAAAGTATTTAAGTGAACAAATTTCAAGCTGTGGAATTAAAAACAAAGCTGTTAAAATTGAGGTAAAAGGCTTTTCAAGCTCTTCGACCATCAAAAAAGAAAAATTAGAGAAATGTAAATATACCTCTACTTACAATACTAATTTAGAAATTGCTAATGCCCGAAGCGAGAATGCCAGGAAAATCCTTGATAGATATAAAGGTGAATTTCTGGAGATAACAGTAGAAAACTGGGGGCATCAATTAATAAACATGGAAAACAAACGTAGATTTAATGACCGCTTACTGGGCGATAGTTTTGATAAAAACAGAGGGGTTTTGAATCGCAGAGTGGAGATTCATTTAATAGATGCTAGCGAATGCTTAATTTCAAAACCATAAAACCAGGTAAAACCTAAGGACAACAATGACAACAGATAACACCACCCATTTTGGCTATAAACAGGTAGCGACAGAAGAAAAAGTCCGCATGGTTCGCGGCGTTTTTGACTCTGTTGCCAGTAACTATGATGTCATGAATGACTTAATGTCTTTGGGTGTTCATAGACTCTGGAAAAAAGTAGCCATTCAATTGGCTAATGTTAGAAATGGCGATCATATTCTAGATTTAGCAGGGGGTACAGGCGATTTAACTACGCTTTTTGAGAAACGGGTAGGTAAGGCAGGCTCTATTGTTTTAGCAGATATTAATTCAGAAATGTTACGCACAGGACGCGATCGTCTGATTAACCGGGGACTAGTAGGTAATATTCGCTATGCGCAAGTCAATGCCGAATCTCTACCTTTTGCAGAGAATAGCTTTGACTGTGTCTGTATTGCCTTTGGCCTAAGAAATGTAACCGATAAAGATGCAGCTTTACGATCTATGTATAGAGTGCTTAAACCGGGTGGTCGTGTTATTGTCCTGGAATTCTCACACCCCATTGATAAAATTACCGAAAAAGTTTATGACTTTTATTCGTTTAAACTGTTACCAAAGATTGGTGCAGTCATTGCTAAAGATGAAGACAGTTATCGCTATCTTGCCGAATCAATCCGTATGCATCCTAAACAAGATGAACTGAAACAAATGATGGAAAATGCAGAGCTGGATCGCTGCGAATATTTTAATATGAGTCAAGGTATTGTTGCTGTGCATAGAGGCTATAAAATCTAATATTATGATAAAACCATTAGTGGTCAGTGCATTAGAAACTGCTTTAAACCAGTATTTATCTCTTGATGAAGATGTCAGCTTGTTTCTGTCACCTATGACCGGAAAAGTGATTGCTATTAAGGTACTACCTTTTAATGAAACTTTTTATCTTTGTCCTGCCATAGATAAAATTCAGTTGCTTGAGCACTATGCGGCTGAAGTTGATGCTACCATCAGCGGCACATTATCTGCTCTTGGCTTAATGGGATTGAGTACAACACCTATGCGCTCCATTTTTAGCGGTGAAGTTAAAATTGAAGGAGACACTCAACTAGCACACAAATTTCAGCAACTTTTTGAAAAACTGGATATTGATCTGGAAGAAAAACTGTCTCATTTCACGGGAGATATTCTTGCCCACAAAATAGCTAATCTGTTCCGAACTGGTTTTAGCTGGACGGAAGAAAGTATTACAACGTTTAAACTCAATAGCAAAGAATTTTTGCAAGAAGAAACTCGTGATCTCCCTGCTGAGGCGGAAGCTAATATATTTTATCAACAGATTGATACAATACGTTCTGACTTCGATCGCCTTTCCGCTCGTATTGAGCAGTTAAAATTGAACCCTGAAAATTAAATCGCTTTTCACTGTATTTTCCAGACCATTTCTGGCAGAAAATTTCAAACAAATATAGACTCTTTAAATTAGGAACCCCATTGATTCATCCAAAAATATTAATGCGTTTAATCCACATTAACTGGGTCATGATGTACCATGGTTTAGATGAAATTATTTTAAAAACGCACTTATTTCGACCTATTCGTTACCTTGCGGTTTTTTCCCCCAATTACTGGTTAAGAAAACCCTCAGAACCTCGCGGGGTTAGAATCCGTAAAACACTGGAAGATTTAGGCCCCATCTATATAAAATTTGGTCAGGCCTTATCAACGCGAAAAGATATATTGCCTGATGATATTGCCGATGAATTAGTTAAATTACAAGACAAAGTCCCGCCGTTTTCTAACCAACTTGCACGAGAAGTTATTGAGCAACAACTGGGTCAGAAGATCTCGGAAGCCTTTGCCGAATTTGATTCTACACCTTTAGCCTCAGCCTCTGTCGCGCAGGTGCATACTGCAAAACTGCACAGTGGTGAAGATGTTGTAGTCAAAGTATTACGACCCCATATTGAACAAAGAATCCATTCTGATATAGGCTTGCTCTATGAATTAGCGCGTCTGGCAGAAAGATTCTGGGAAGATGCCAGGCGATTACGGGCACTGGAAGTGGTTGCTGAATTTGAAAGAACACTCTTAGATGAGCTGGACTTAGTTAAAGAAGCGGCCAATGCCACAAAATTACGCAATAATTTTGAGAATTCTGATTCAATTTATATCCCCGAAATCTATTGGGATTTCACCCGTCAAAAAGTATTGGTCATGGAAAGAATTTATGGCATTCCAGTGGGTGAAATAGAGCGTCTGAAAGAGCAAGGAGCCAATTTTAAATTGCTTGCTGAACGTGGCGTAGAAATATTCTTTACTCAGGTTTTTCGCGATAATTTTTTTCATGCAGACATGCATCCGGGTAATATTTTTGTCGAATTACCGGATAAATACATCGCTGTTGACTTCGGCATTGTGGGTACGCTTTCCTTATCTGATCAACGCTATCTGGCAGAAAACTTTCTGGCCTTTTTTAACCGCGATTATAGGCGTGTTGCTGAAATGCACATTGAATCGGGCTGGGTTCCTTCGGGCACCCGAATTGAAGACTTTGAATCTGCCATTCGCAGTGTTTGTGATCCCATATTTGATAAACCCTTAAAAGATATTTCCTTTGGCTTATTATTATTACGTTTATTCCAGACCGCCAGACGCTTTGATATGGTGGTACAGCCTCAGTTAGTTCTTTTACAAAAAACCTTGCTCAATATTGAAGGTTTAGGTCGACAGTTATACCCGGATCTGGATTTATGGCAAACAGCTAAACCCTTTTTAGAGGACTGGTTTCGCCAGCGAATGGGGCCTAAAGCCAAAATCAAACAAGTGATAAAACAATTTCCGGAAATTGCAGAACATTTCCCGGAAATGCCCACGCTGATTTTTCAGGCACTGGATAGTGCTAAACATACAAAGCATCAAATAGAAAACCAGAATAAAGAAATTTCCTTGATGCGTCAGCAAATGGAAAAAAATCATGATGGTACTATTTGGGCTATTTTTAGCAGTGCTTTATTAATCAGTGCGGCTATATTTTTTCAATAGTAAATATTTCTGTCTTCCCCTCATCTAATAAATATTGCTGTTTATGAGATAATTCTTTTAATATGGTCAGATTGATAACAGGAGATAATACATGACAGCATTGATTGGCATTATTATGGGCTCAACATCCGATTGGGACACCATGATTCATGCTGCTGACACCTTGAAAGAACTTGCAATTCCGCATGCTGTAGAAGTGGTTTCTGCACACAGAACACCGGATAAACTGTTCCAATATGCTGAAACGGCTGAAGCCAGGGGTCTTGAAGTTATTATTGCAGGGGCAGGGGGGGCTGCTCATCTACCGGGTATGACGGCGGCTAAAACAGCCATTCCTGTGCTGGGAGTTCCGGTACAGTCAAAAGCACTGAATGGGATGGACTCCTTATTATCTATTGTGCAAATGCCAGCAGGAATTCCAGTGGGAACACTCGCCATAGGGCGTGCAGGTGCCATTAATGCGGCATTATTAGCCGCTGCAATTGTCAGTAATAAACACCCGAAATATCGACAGGCTGTTAACGACTATCGACAAAAACAGACCGACAAGGTTTCTGCCAATCCTGATCCCCGGACAATAAACAAATGAAAATAGGAATTTTAGGCGGTGGACAATTAGCGCGTATGCTTGCTTTGTCTGGCTATTCTTTAGGGTTGGAATTTATTATTCTTGACCCCAGTAAAGAAGCAGGTGCAACCGGCTTGGGTAAACATCTACAGGGTCAATACGATGATCAGGCTTTATTGGCTGAATTGGCGGAAGAAGCCGATGTTATTACCTATGAGTTTGAAAATGTACCTGCTGAAGTGGCTCATTTTTTAGCGGAACATACACAAGTATATCCTGCACCCAATGCCTTGAGTATTGCGCAAGATCGTATGCAGGAAAAAAACTTTTTCCATCAATTAAAGATACCTACGGCTGATTTTGCACTTATTGACAGCCTGGAAGACTTGCAACAAGCGATGAAATCCATCGCTTATCCGGCTATTTTAAAAAGCCGTAGAATGGGTTATGACGGTAAAGGTCAGGTTGTTTTGAAATCGACCGAACAATTAGCTGAAGCCTGGATTTCAATGCAAGGAGCGGCTTCAATCGTTGAAAGTTTTGTACCATTTCAACGAGAAGTGTCTATTATTGCGGCAAGGCGAGCCAGTGGTGAAATTGTTTTTTACCCCTTATCTGAAAATATTCATCAACAAGGAATACTCAGAGTTTCACAGTGTTGTGAAAGTGATGAATTACAGAGCCAGGCTGAAGATTATGTAGTTCGGGTGCTAAATGCGCTGGATTATGTAGGTATTATCGCACTCGAATTATTTGATGTTAAAGGTAGGTTATTGGCAAATGAATTTGCACCACGGGTACACAATTCAGGCCACTGGACTATTGAAGGCGCTGAAACCAGTCAATTTGAAAATCATTTACGCGCTATTTTAGATTTACCCCTAGGATCAACTAAAGCGCGAGGACATGTGGCTATGGTGAATTTTATAGGAGGCTTGCCAGCAACGGAGCGTATTTTAGAAATCCCCCATGCCCATCTGCATCTTTATGATAAAGCGCCACGAAAAGGCAGAAAAGTCGCCCATGCAACGATTAGAACAGATGATGCCAGTCAATACACACAATCACTTAATCGCTTATTGAAAATGGCTGAAGCAAGTGATGATTGTTAAGGTTTTTTACAACTGAGAACATGACGTGTCTCAATGCGAGGCTTGTCTGAGGGTAATTGTTCAGGGTATATTTTTCCTCAGATGAAGGGTGGTGAGTCATTCATCTGAGGTCTGCAAATCATCTCCGGTAGCATTGAAATAGCTTGAAGTTGCCCCCATATTTATGAATTGCAATAACAATTTGGAGTGGAAACAAATGATAAAACAGTTTTTATTATTAGCCTGTTTAATTTCGTTCAGCGTTGCCTATGCAAATGAGGCAAAAAGTGAATGGAATGCTACAAAATTAAGCGATGATATTATCAAAAAAATTCAGCAATCTCAGTACCAATATAAAAAATGTGTGATTGATAAAATGCAGAATTTGGAGGGAACCGAAATTAAAGTAAAAGAAACTACGGATACTATTATCAAACAATGTGAAGCCGTTTTATCACAGATGCGGCAAGTCTACCTAGAAGCCAAGGTACCGGATATTATGGCTGATCGTCACTTAAAAAAGATGCGTTTTGACATTACACGCCGTGTTTTGAAAGAGCTTATGTTTACTGCAGCAGCACATAAGACAAGGCAGTAAAAATTTATTTTGAACTTTGTTGTTTCCTGGTCTAGGAGGCTGTCCGAGAATAGAAACCGTAGTAGGCTTCTATTCTCGGACAGCCTTCTAGGGAAGCGCAGATAATACCGTTGTATAAGATTTCATCACTATTCCTGCCGCGTTTACCTCCTCGTTTTTTAAAGTAATAGAACAAACTTTTTTTCATAGCTATATATCTTATAGGTACGGATTGAAATGTAATTAAAAAATTATGAATAATACATACACAATTGATTTAACTTTAATGCCTACCACGCTGGATTTATGGCATGTTTATTTGTTTTCTGCTGTGCTGATTTTGGCGTTGATCTTAATCATTGTTCTACTTGTAATAATGGTAGCGATGAGTAGAAAATCACAACAAACAAATGATGAATCGGCTAAGCCGGTTGCCGAGCCGGCAATAAAAATTGTAGAAAAAATCGTTGAAGTAGAAAAAATTGTGCAATCACCCGTACCCAAGCCTGTAGTGCTTAAGGAATCTACACCTGATGCAGCGTTGCAATTATTAGGGCTTTTACAAAAAGAAGCGCGGTTTATTGATTTTATAAAAGAAGATGTCAGTGCTTATACTGATGCTGAAATTGGCATTGCAGCCCGCGTTGTGCATGAAGGTTGCAATAAAGTCATGAATGAATATTTTACTCTGAAAACACTAAGAACAGATCAGGAAGGCAGTAAAATTACTTTAGAAAAAGGCTTTAATGCTTCAGAAGTGCGCTTGACTGGAAATATCGTAGGTCAGGCGCCTTTTACCGGGATATTAATTCATAAAGGCTGGCAAATCAGTGATATTCGTTTGCCTAAATTAACGCAGGCGCATAATGCAAAAATTTTGGCCGTAGCAGAGGTTGAACTATGAGTGGATTGTTTGGGCATGTAGATCAAAATGAATCTAATATTGAATCTGCTATTGAGCCGTCTGAAAACAATGATGAACCATCCAGTCATTCAGTTGATGAAAAGCAAACGGATAATGCACAATCTGCTGTATTAGAAGATAAACATAAAGGTGCAAGGTTCTCAGTTGGTATTGATTTAGGGACCACCCATTGCGTGCTTTCTTACGCTGACTTGAGGCAGGAAGGGGATGAGATAAAACAACAAGTCATGGCAATTCCTCAATTATCTGCCCCAGGCGTGATAGAAAACAAAAAACAATTACCGTCATTTTTATATTTGGCACATGATGCAGAAATTGCAGAAGGTTCAACAACATTACCCTGGCGAGAAAAAGCTGAGTACCTGGTCGGTGATATCGCCCGAAACTTAGGCAGTAAAACACCGATTCGTTTGGTGGCTAGTGCCAAGAGCTGGTTATGTCATGCCGGTGTTGATTGTAAATCCGCTATTTTGCCATCAGAAGCTCCCGAAGAAGTCGCCAGAGTATCACCTTTTCAGGCGACCCAGGCTTATCTGCAACATTTAAAAGATGCCTGGGAAAATCAGTATCCTGATGCACCTTTGGTGGATCAGGATTTAATTATCACCGTGCCCGCATCATTTGATCCGGCCGCTAGAGAATTAACGGTTGAAGCGGCACGATCTATCGGACTTAATCAGGCGCAACTATTAGAAGAACCACAATCTGCGCTGTATAGCTGGATTGATAATAGTCAGGGTGATTGGCGACAGCATGTTGAAGTGGGTGATGTAATTCTGGTTATTGATGTGGGCGGTGGTACCACTGATTTATCCTTGATCGCAGTGACAGAGCAAGATGGGAATCTGGAATTGACTCGAATAGCAGTGGGTGACCATATTCTTCTGGGCGGTGATAATATGGATTTGGCTCTGGCCTACTCTATTAAAGCAAAAATAGAGAAAGAGAAGGGTCAGCGGCTAGAATCCTGGCAAGTACAGGCACTCACTCATGCTTGTCGCGATGCAAAAGAAAAAATATTCAATCAACCGGAATTAGAAAATGTACCCTTAGTGGTACCGAGTCGCGGCTCATCATTAATGGCAGGTACTTTACGCTCAGAATTAACACGGGAAGAAGTCAATAGCATTTTAGTGGAAGGCTTTTTACCAGAAATTCCAGTGAGTGAGCGGCCTATTGTCAGACCACGATCGGGTCTAACTACAAAAGGCTTGCCGTATGCTCAAGATGCTGGAATTACACGTCATCTGGCTGGTTTTTTGGCTAAACAACTGTCCGCTGTTGAAGATTTAGAAAATGTTAACTTGCCGGAAAATGCCAGTTTTCTACACCCTACCGCTGTTTTGTTTAATGGTGGTGTGTTGAAAGCAGAAGTGTTATCGACACGATTAATGAAGGTACTGAATAACTGGCTAGATTCAGAACAGGCACCAGCCGCAAGATTATTAGCAGGGGCTGATCTGGATTTAGCAGTTGCCAAAGGTGCTTCTTATTATGGAATAGTACGCCAAGGTAAAGGAGTTAGAATTAAAGGTGGGACTGCCGCTTCTTATTATGTCGGTGTGGAAAGCGCTATGCCAGCTGTGCCAGGCTTACCCCCAGAAATTGAGGCTTTATGTATTGCCCCTTTTGGTATGGAAGAAGGGACAGAAGTAGCCTTATCGTCTGATCAATTTGGTCTGGTTGTTGGAGAGCCGGTTCGTTTTCGTTTTTTTTCCTCTCATATTCGCCGTGAAGATAAAGTCGGAATGCGGCTGGATTACTGGATGGATGAAGAACTTCAAGAACTGGATGAAATTGAAATTACTTTGCCAGAAGAAGGGCGTAGCAAAGGAGACGTGGTGCCTGTGCATTTAAGTGCAACCGTAACCGAAGTAGGAACATTAGAGTTACATGCTATTTCACAGCAGGATGCACATCGCTGGAAAATTGAATTTGAAGCAAGAGCGGCCTGATTATCCTAGATAAATCAGTTGACCGCTTACACTTGTGCATAAGCCATAGTAAAGT
>CAZDMC010000061.1:0-8892 GCA_964506335.1 uncultured Methylomarinum sp.
AATACATCTAATGTTTTACTTTAAAATGGTGGGTTATTTATTGCGCGTTGCCTAATAGTCGCCATCAATACTACAATAATCGCCATTATGACAATTATGCTGCACTCTTAGTCAGTGGTTTAATCGGGGGCGTTGTTGGTGCATTAATCACTCGATCCACAACCCACAGACCTATTGCCTCCAGATATAGAGGCCATAGTTATTATAATCCTAAATAAATCAGTTGATCGCTAAGTTCAGCCGTAACTTGTTAAATAATACGTTTAAGTCAGTTTTTCTGCTCTCACCAGATAGGTGAGTATTTTTCGCTTCACGGTTTACTTACCCCCGACTAAATACCCATTCATTTGCTGATGATAAATCTTCATTAAAACTGTAATCAGAATCACTAAAGGCTTTAATTTGAGTTGCTTCAGTTAAACGATTTCTGATGATAAAGTCAGTCATTTTCCCTCTGGCACGCTTTGCATGAATTCCAATCGTTTTATATACCCCGGCTTTGTTTTCTTTAAAATTTAAAGTCAAAACAGGGCGTTGCAGTAGCTTAGGCTTAATCACTTTATAGTACTCATTAGATGCTAGATTGAGTAATAGAGGCGTTTTATGATTTTTAAAATCCTGATTGATTAATTCAGTTACCTGCACACCCCAATATTCATATAAATTTTTTCCAGCGCTATTTTGCAACTGGGTTCCCATTTCCAGACGATAAGGCTGAATTAAATCAAGCGGCCGTAATGCGCCATATAAGCCAGATAAAATCCTTAAATGTTGTTGTGCAAAAGCAAAATCATCTTCTGTGTAATTATCGACATCTATTCCGCCATAAACATCGCCTTTAAAAGCCAGTAAGGCCTGTTTTGCATTATTTAGGGTAAAAGGTTGCTGAAAGTCACGATACCGCTGCCAATTTAACTGACTCAACTTTTCACTAATTTTCATTAAATCGGCTAATGCTTCAGCGCTCAAATGCTTTACTGTGTTAATCAATTCCTGACTATTTTCCAGTTGTCTTGGCAGTGTATGCGTGCGATATGGATTAGAAGAAAAATCTAATGTTTTTGAAGGTGAGATAACAATGATCATTATTGAGCTGTATTAAAATTTCAAAGACCAACAACGTCTATTTCTGTTGATTGAGAACGAAACTCAGCCAGATGCTTGTCTAACAACTCAACCAGACTCTTAGTCAAGCCACTCTTTTTTACAATATCCTGATTCGCTGATTCCATGATTTCTTTCAATTCAGCAGCAGCAGCGTCTTCTACACTGATAAATTCCACACCCAGTTTTTTTAGTGCTGCTACTGCGTTAATATTATCCTGGCGGCTTTGCTTATCGACTTCACTGACTGTTTTCGCCATCACCTCTCTTACAACGAGCTGATCCTCTTTGGAAATTTTATTAAAGGCTTTTTTATCCAGAAAAAAAACACCAAAAATATAAGACAAGGGAGAGTCCGTTACATATTTAATTTTAGTATGCCACTGCAAGGCAATGGCTCCTGTTGGCGTGCCAGCCACAGAATTAATCATTCCTGTCTGCAAACCCATTAACACATCTCTCAATGGTAGTGGTATAGGCGAAATTGAAAGCGCCTTATAGGCCTGTATAGCAATTTTATTACTATCAGGCGCCCATGATTTTAGCCGCTGTAAATCAGCAATATTATGTACAGGTATGGTTGACATTGTGTAAGCCAGCCCTATTTCAGAAAAACCGAAAGCAACCAGTCCTTTCTTTTCAAGCTCCATTAGCAACTGCTCATCCATTTGTTCGCGTACATAATCAATCTCATTCATAGTTTGAAACTTAACAATTAGATTATATAGT
Organism: uncultured Methylomarinum sp.; assembly: GCA_964506335.1. Taxonomy (GTDB): domain Bacteria; phylum Pseudomonadota; class Gammaproteobacteria; order Methylococcales; family Methylomonadaceae; genus QPIN01. The sequence continues at coordinate 1,834 of CAZDMC010000061.1, forward strand.
TGAATATCAGGATAAATTGCCGTTAGCCCCGCATTAGGCATAGCCGCACCTTGTAATTGGCCAAACCGTATTTTCCTTAACACATTTTTGTCGCCGCCCATGACTCCCCCCGGATAAAATTTGAATTTCACCCGATTATGGGTCCTTTCACTGATTTCCCTGGCACCTGCTCGCATTTTCTCCATCCAGACTGAACCGTCAGTTGACAAGGTAGCAATTTTAAAAGTAGATGCCTGCGCCGAGCCATAACTCAACAATAATATTGAAAGTACAGCTAATATCTGTTTTAACATTTTATTTTTTTAGTAATTATAATAAGGACTACAAATTCAAAAATATTCATCTGCCGAAGCTAATAAATCCTTTGCCTGCTTTTGTGCTAATACATTCAACAAGGTTAAACCCGGCTCTTCCGGTTCGGCTTTAATCACAGAATTGAGTAGCTTATCGTGTAATTCACGGTCAAACATCATTCGAGCATATTGCTTTGCATAAATAACTTTTACCATTAAATTTCTTTCTTCAGAAAGGGCAATAGCTGTCTCAAAATAATTCTTCCCAAGTGCAGGGTTGCCGCCTAAAGCAGGCGGTAAAATCGTTTCCAAAACACCTAAATAAGCATATGCATTGCCCTTTTTATAGCGCTTATCAATTTCTGTAACACGCAGCATAATCGCTTTAACCTGTGCCAACTGAGCAATGGCATTCCAGTCTGCCTTGTTATTTTGAATCCATGATGCCCATGCAACACCTAAATTATAAAGAGCATCCAAATCCTCTTTATCAGTCTGTTTGATAATTTTTTCAAACGGCTGGTATTGCTGTTCATTTAACTGACAAAAAGATTCATTATGAATACAAACCGAGCGCAAGGCATAATTTAGCGCTCTACTGCTCAAAACCTTTGCTCTGTCTGGCTGTTCATTCAAAAACCCAAGATATGCGCCATACAGGGAAGAGGCAGACAATAAAAACCCTTCATTTTCTGGCTCCTTGATAATCATTGTTTCCAATAATAAAAGATAGGCGGGCATTGCACTGGCAATTATTTCCGGGTCATTATGATTCAAAAGAGCCTGAGTCAAATTATCACCAAAGTCTTGAGTCGCATTTGAAATAAAAAAACCACACGCACTCAATTGAAGCCACATCCAAAATAGATAAAATATTTTTATTTTTGAAACCCACACATTACCGCCTAATTTCATCTTTAACTTATTTTAAAATTCTAATGCCAGCAACAACTGTATAACAATTTCTGGCTTTTAATCATTAAAAATTATTTTTAATTGCCCTTAAATAATCGTTTTCCTTTGAGCAACCACGCAAGCCCTTGTTTAAATAAAGGAATATAACAAAAAAAATCAACTTAATCACCTTAACATACAAAAATCTTTATAAAATATGTTAATAAAAGTCTAGATTAAAATGTATTACTCCTAAAAAATCATAATAGTTTTGACACCCATCGTTAAGTTATGTTTAAAATACGCATGTCGATCAAAAACAATTATTCACTCGACATGCAATTTGGTTTGGTTATCGAATTGCTTCCCTTAACAAAGGGAACTATAAAAAAATAATTATTTTAATAAAAATATTGAGGATCTATAATGGCTGAAGAAAAAAGCAACTATAACAAAATCGTAGCAGGTGTAGCTATCGTATCTATCTCTTTAATCTTAGTTTTAAAAGAACGTGAAACTGAGCATTGGGAGCGTAGTACCACAACTATTGAAGAAAATGCTTCTGCACTTCAAGGTGTAACTAGATATCGAAACGTCATGACTGAATAAATTCAGTTGTTAAAGGTCTTTCATCATCAAGATGAAAGACCTTTTTATTAATTCACTCCTTCTTTATATGAAAGACTGCTGTTTTCTTACACAATTCAATCCATTGCTAAATATCTAGTACCCTTTGACAATCTAGCAGAATTTTTTTTCAATATTACCCATAATTATTGAACGCAAAGAGTATCTGGCAGAGCAGAAGTACGCATTAAATAATGTAGCCTTTTTGTACCCCGAAACAGTCAAGGCAATTATTTAAAAAACCGAAAACTTAATCCTACAATGTTTGTACTTATAGATTGCCAGCATGTAAGCCACATTCCTTTTTATCTTCTGATTCCCACCACCAGCGACCACTACGCTCATGTTGATTAGGTAAAACAGCACGAGTACAGGGTTCACAGCCAATACTGATAAAGCCTTTTTCATGCAATTCATTATAAGGCACCTGATAAGCTTCAATATGATCCCATACCTGGGCTGAATTCCAGTTGAGCAAAGGGTTATACTTGACTAATTGTTTTTTATCGCCAGAAAACGTGCTATCAATTTGTACTTCGGGAATATCCTGCCGGGTATCCAGACTTTGATCTTTTCGTTGACCGGTAATCCACGCATCAAGTTGTGAAAGTTTGCGTCTTAGCGGTTCTACTTTACGAATGCCGCAACATTGCTGATGATTGTCCTGGTAAAAACTAAATAAACCTTTTTCTTTTACAAAAGGGTCTAGTAATGCTTTATCCGGGGAGAGAATTTCTATATTTACTTGGTAATGTTTCCTGACTTTTTCGATAAAACGGTATGTTTCTGCGTGTAAACGGCCTGTGTCCAAGGTGAATACCTGAATGTCTTTTCTTATATTAACGGCCATATCAATTAGTACAACATCTTCTGCACCGCTGAATGAGATAGCAATATTGTCAAAATTTTCCAGTGCCGTTTTTAAAATACTGCGCGGCTTTTTATTTTGTAGTTCGGATTGCGCAGATTGAATGTTAAATGAGGTCATCAGGATCCCGCGTTTTTAAGATGGGCTCTAGGCTTGCCGTCCTTAGTACTTTGTGCAAAATACTTAGCCAGAAAATCGTCAAAAGAAAGACTGTCATTATTTTCAATTTCTTGTTGTTTTAGATGAGAAGCACTAGCCAATTGATCAAAATGTTGAGTCCTTTCAGTCTCTAGTTTTTTGCCTATAAAATGTTGTTTATTCAATTCAGAAACATCTAAGCCAAATCGACCAAAAGGCTGATTTTTTGTGCGCATTTCATCCAGAATTTTTGCAGAAGGTGTCAAATCAGGATTTTCAACTACATCACATTGTTGTTTTAAAGCCTTACTATAAGGCTTTGCAGGGTCGTTATTATCCAGTATTTCACAGATAGTTTGCATAGATTGCAAAATCTCATGAGCCCAGCTTTGTAATGTAATGTGCTGACCGTTCTTGTTAATTTCAAGCCCCGGTTTTCTACCCTGATGAGCCACACTGAGCTGGTTTATATTATTAATCTGATATTCGTGCCCTTCATATTGCGGACTCTCCTGTAAAATACAATTGAGCAGAAAGGCTTCTAAAAACCGTGACTTACTTTCATCAATGCCGATGGGGTTAAACAAGTCAAGGTCTAGCGATCGGATCTCAATATATCTTACCCCTCTTAAATTGAGAGCCAGTGTGGGTTTTTCGCCCGATCTGGCAATTTGTTTGGGCCGTATAGTACTGTAGTATTCATTTTCAATTTGCAGAATATTGGCATTTAGCTGCTTATAATCACCCTCTACTTTAACCCCAAACTTTTCATATTCAGGGTATGGTGTTTCAATGGCATCATTCAAACTGTTGACATAAGCCTTTAAATAATTATAGTCAATTTTTAAATCCGCCTGATTTTTACTTTTATAACCAATATCACTCATCCGTAATGAAGTTGCATAGGGATGATAAAGGGTATAGGGGTCAAATTCATCAAATTCAGCTATTAAATGAGGTCTGCTTTTGAAAAAGGTTTTACATATTGCCGGAGAAGCCCCAAATAAATACAGAATTAACCAGCCTTGGCGCTGAAAATTTCGGATCAGGCCAAAATAAGCAGCGGAGATAAAATCTTTCAGGGTGTCATTAGACTGGTTTTGTTGGTGTAAAACCGGCCAGAGCACTTCAGGCACAGAATAATTAAAATGGATACCGGCGATAGCTTGCATAGTCCTACCATAGCGATGCCATAAGCCTTGCCTATAAACATGTTTCATTTTGCCGATATTTGAACAGCCATATTCTGCGATAAGGATGCTCTCATCACCGTTAATTCCACAAGGCATACTGCTTGATAATAACAATTCATCATCCAGATGATCATATACATATTGATGAATGTCATACATAAAATCCAGCGTTTCAGTAATATCGGCAAACGGAGGGGTAATAAACTCAAGCAGTGCTTCAGAATAATCGGTGGTTATATGGGGATGCGTTAATGCTGAACCTAAAGCATGGGGGTGTTTCAACGGTGAAATCATGCCTTTTTTGGATATTCGAAGACTTTCTTTTTCTATGCCTTTGAGTCCACCAAGCAGTAAATTCTGTTTGTCTATTTTTAGCAAATAGTCGAGTTTTGGAGAATGTTGTCTGTTCAAATTGCTCATAAAAGGGAGGTTGACCCGATTGATCTTGATATAATTTACTTATTATAAAGGCTTATTTAAATTGGGAGTAGTCTATCATTTCAGAACAGAATTCGCAGGAGAGCCAAAAGGCTAAAAAGATTCTTAAATCCGTTTTTGGCTATGATAGTTATAGAGGGCAGCAACAGGAAATTATAGAAAGACTCATAATGGGTCAGGATGCCTTGGTTTTAATGCCGACTGGCGGCGGTAAGTCGTTATGCTATCAAATTCCTGCTATCAGCCGTTCTGGTGTCGGCATTGTTATTTCCCCATTAATTGCGTTAATGCAGGATCAGGTCAGCGCATTACATTTATTAGGTGTTAAGGCGGCTTTTCTGAATTCAACATTATCAATAAGTGAGGCGCGAGCAGTTGAACAGCAGTTAGTGGAAAACCAGCTGGACTTGCTTTACATTGCGCCAGAAAGATTGACCTCAGCCTGGACGCTGTCTTTATTTGAACGTATTAATATTGCTTTGTTTGCGATAGATGAAGCCCATTGTGTTTCTCAGTGGGGGCATGATTTTCGAGTTGATTATTTACAACTATCACTTTTGCACCAAAAATTTCCAGCGATACCGCGTATTGCTTTAACGGCTACAGCGGATGAAAAAACCCGGGAAGAAATCATCAAACGACTGGCTTTAGATCAGGCGCAATCATTTATCAGCGGCTTTGATCGCCCCAATATTCGTTATCGTATTGTCCAGAAGCAAAATGCAAAACAACAATTACTGAATTTTATCAGGCTTGAACATACCGGCGATGCAGGCATAGTTTATTGCTTATCAAGAAAAAAAGTTGAAGCTACTGCGAAATGGCTGGTTGAAAAAGGAATTAATGCTTTACCCTATCATGCGCGGCTGGATCACCAGATTAAAAGAAATAATCAACACCGTTTTTTAATGGAAGAGGGCGTGGTTATTGTGGCTACCATTGCTTTTGGGATGGGAATAGATAAACCTAATGTGCGTTTTGTAGCGCATCTGGATTTACCTAAAAGTATCGAGGGATATTATCAGGAAACAGGTCGGGCAGGCCGCGATGGAGAGCCTGCAAATGCCTGGATGGCTTATGGTTTACAGGATGTGATTACCTTAAGACAAATGCTGGCAGGTTCTAATGCCGATGAGGCACATAAACGGGTAGAATTTCATAAGCTGGAATCCATGTTAGCCTTATGTGAATTGGTCAGCTGTCGAAGGCAGGCTTTATTAGCCTATTTTGGCGATGAGTTGAATCACAATTGCGGAAATTGTGATACCTGTCTGGAGCCAGTAGAAACCTGGGATGGAACAGTGCCTGCACAGCAAGCCTTATCCTGTATTTATCGTACAGAACAGCGGTTTGGAGTAAATTATTTAATTGATGTATTGCTAGGAAAATCTAATGAGAGAATAAAAAACTTTGGTCATGATAAACAATCTACCTTTGCTATTGGCAAGGATCTTGATGAAAAACAATGGCGCTCGGTGTTCAGGCAATTAGTGGCAAAAGGCTTTGTAGAGGTTGACTTTGAGGGCTATGGTGCGTTTAAGCTGACTGAACAATGCCGTCCTGTTTTACGCGGTGAAAAGACATTAATGTTGCGGAAAGATGTTGCCCCCGAGAAAGTGCGCGGTAAAAAAACGACTCAAAAAGCCAATATTGAGGGACAAAACAAAATTTTATGGGAAGCATTACGCGCTAAACGCCGCGAAATTGCAGATGCACAGGATATTCCATCATTTGTTGTTTTTCATGATGCTACTTTAATGGCTATGCTGGATGAAATGCCAGAAAATCTGCAACAAATGAGCTATATATCGGGTGTAGGTGAGAAAAAACTGGAACTTTATGGCGAAACTTTTCTAGAAGTGCTACAACAGTTTTCAGTGCTGGATTTGATAGACACAACTTCAGAACTAACAGATACCGTGACAGAAACAGTAGAGTTAATTAGACTAGGAAATAGTGTTGAAAAAGTCGCACAACAAAGAGAATTAAAAGAAGAGACCGTTTATACGCACTTATCACAAGCATTAGAAGATGGCATTGTACAGTTAACGGATGTTGTAGATTTAACGGAACAGGAAATCCAATCCATTGAGGATGCCATTAGCAATTTGCCAGAGCAGCAACGAAATGCATTAAAGCCAGTCTTTGAGTTTTTTGATGAAACCTATAGCTACAGCATATTGCGTTGTGTAAGAGCTAGTTTTCTGTATAAAGCTGAAGATTGATTTTGCTATGTAATCGGTTCAATCAAAGAAAAAATATTTATGACGGCTCTGGTTTGATCGATATTTTTAGAATATGTGGCTCGTATGAAACAAAGTAATACGGGGTTCTTACCGTCGAATCTCCCGTATTACGCAAGCTTCATACGGGCTACATTCTTAAATTTTTAAAAAAATCTATTCAGCTATTCATCATGCCAAATTTGTCAGACCACAAGTGCTTCATCACACTTGTATTAACGGGTTATGCTGTTAAGCCCTCCCTTGCTGGGGAGGGTTTGGGTGAGGAGGATTAAAATTATTCCTCTATTCTTTATTCTTTAAGCCTTTTAACCTAGATAAATCAGTTGACCGCTGACACTGTGCATAAGCCATTGTAAAGTCTG
>CAZDMC010000062.1:0-640 GCA_964506335.1 uncultured Methylomarinum sp.
TTTCTATGAGGAAAAATATTGCAATTTTCATCAAACCAGCGTTAGAATTCCTGACAATAGCATCATTAAAAGCAAGATTTAGAGGACTATCCTTATGGCTAAAGTAAATAATGTAATACAGCAAGCCCAAAAACAGTGTTTGCTATTTGTTTTTCTATTCCTTTTTAGCCAGCTATCACATGCTGAGGAGATGACACTGGCTAATATGCCAGGGTCTGCCGGGTTTGAAAATTTACCTGCAAAGTTTAAGCTGATAGATAAAGATGTATTCGAACTGACCTCTGCTTTAATATTTACAGATGACAATGCTAAAAAGTGGATCGCTACTGAAGGTGTTATTACTGATGGTGCTTCTATCCCTTCTTTCTTCATTCCGCTAATTGGGAGCAAATTTGACCCGAACTATTTTTACGCAGCCGTATTGCATGATGCTTACTGCGCTATCGACAATAGCCACCTGTTTACTTATCAATCTGAGTCGTGGGAAGAAGTACACCGAATGTTTTATGATGCAATTCTTGCAGGCGGTACCGATTCAAACAAAGCAAAGATAATGTATGCTGCTGTCTATCTTGGCGGACCGCGCTGGAATGACCCGGTGCGTGATATTAGTGGAGTCAATGAAATGCATTTAATGCAA
>CAZDMC010000062.1:650-8564 GCA_964506335.1 uncultured Methylomarinum sp.
GGTGTATTCAGCTTATTGAAAAACGTGGCGCATCTTTTGAGGATGTTAATAACTGGATGCATAAACGTGAATCAGCATTGATCGCTGGAAAACCAGTCAAACCTAAATGGGCAGAGTAACCCCTCCGATTCCTTGGCATTTGCAATAAATACTGAACCTCATTCCCGGGTTTATATTCCTATTTACAGTGCAGTGCATAAACCAGGCTCCACTTCATCAATGAAAAAATCCCTGGAGTTAATTGATTTATTTTTAGATTCCTTATGGGTTGAATCAGGCTTAAGTAATAATACGCTCTCTGCTTACGGCAGTGATTTAAAGATTTTTTTAAAATGGCTTAACTATAAATCTTTGATTGAAGCTGATGAAAGCGATATTGCTTCATTTTTGAAAAGTCGCTATAAAGAAGGCATTGCTAGTCGTTCATCAGCGAGAATTTTATCAAGTTTGCGGCGTTTTTATGGTTATCTGCAAAGAGAAGGGGCTATAGAGCTTGATCCTACCGTATTAATTGAAGCCCCTCTTATCAGTAAATTATTACCGGTATCGCTTTCTGAAACAGATATTGATTTATTACTTGATGCCCCCGAAATCACCAGCATTCTTGGCTTTAGAGATAAAGTAATGCTTGAGCTACTCTATGCAACCGGTTTAAGAGTAACAGAATTGATTGGCTTAAAATTTGAGCAAGTGAGTTTTAGGCAGGGACTGGTGCGAATAACTGGAAAAGGAAATAAGGAACGATTAGTGCCTGTAGGAGAGCAGGCTATGGACTGGCTTGAACAGTATGTGAACGGCGTGAGAAGCGATATTTTATCGGGCAGGCAAAGCGATTTTTTGTTTGTAACCAAACGGGGTACAGGGATGACGCGCCAGGCATTCTGGTATATCATAAAACGATATGCAATAAAAGCCGAGATAACAAAACCGCTATCACCACACACTTTAAGACATGCTTTTGCCACCCATTTATTAAATCACGGTGCTGATTTACGCGTAGTACAGTTATTATTAGGTCATTCTGATTTAGCTACCACTCAAATATATACTCATATCGCTCAAGAAAGATTGAAGCAGTTACATGCTAAATTTCACCCCAGAGGGTAAAACCTATCAAATTTATTTGGTGTTTAGAGAGTGCCTATTAGTATATACTCTGTCACGTTCAGTAATTCGAGATCACCAGCATAAATGGCACAAAACATACATCCGACAGCATATATAGCACCCAATGTTAAACTGGCAAAAAATGTAAACATCGGGCCTTTTGCTGTTATTGAGGATCATGTTAGCTTGGGTGATAATTGCCAATTGGGAGCACATGCAGTGATTCTGCCGTATGTCAAAATGGGCGAGGGTAATATTCTGCATCCTCATGTAGTATTAGGTGATTTACCACAGGATGTTAGCTTTAAAGCCAAAACAGTCTCATGGCTTGAAATTGGCGATAATAATGTGTTTCGAGAAGGCTTTACCGCCCATAGATCGTCCGTTGAAAATGGTATTACTTCCATAGCTTCTGACTGTTTCTTTATGAATAATAGCCATGTAGCCCATGATTGTGTAGTGGGAAATAAAACTATTTTTGCCAATAATGTCGCTATTGGCGGTTTTGTTGAAATAGGTGACAAGGTCTTTATGGGGGGGGCGGCGGTCGTTCATCAATTCTGTCGCGTGGGCTCCTATGCTATTGTGCAAGGTACTACAGGACTGACTAAAGATGTTATTCCTTTTATGTTGATTGGCGGCAGACCGGCAAAACATTATCGCTTAAATTCTGTTGGATTAAGACGTGCAGGAATTAAAGGAGATCGCTATAAAGTGCTTTCTGCTGCCTTTAGACTGTTAAAAAGCAAGGGTGATTTAAGCAGCCTGGAACAAACCGAAGAAATAAAGTTTTTAAATCAGTGGCTGGCGGTTAAATCTACTAGAGGATCACATGGTTTTATAGATGTCAGTTCGGCTAAATAAAGGATACAGATGAAACAATCAGTGATTTATGCCCTGGATTTTGACGGCGTTATCTGTGATAGTGCTTTGGAAACCGGAATTTCGGGCTGGAAGGCTGCTTTTAAATTATGGGATGACTTTAAAGAGCCATTGCCTTCACAACAAGTGATCGGCAATTTTCGTATGGTAAGACCTATTATGGGCACAGGTTATGAAGCTATTTTAATCAATAAAATGTTACATGATGGAGTCAGTGTAGAATCAATATTGAAAGATTTTGATACCCAAAAAAATGAATTGATAAAAGCTTCAAATCTTAACATTGCTGCGCTTAAAAAATTATATGGTGATACCCGAGATGCCTGGATCAGAGATGACCTGGATGACTGGGTAAAGCATAATCCGTTATTTCCAGGTATAGCAGAAAAGTTGCAGGGATTAACGAAGAGAGGACTTTGGTATATTATAACGACTAAACAAGAACGCTTTGTGAAACAGATACTGAGTGCCAATAATGTGCAGATAGCGAACGAAAGAATTTTTGGTCTGGATAGAAAAATGTCTAAACAGGCCGTGTTAATTGACTTGCTTATAGAGCACCCTGAACAAACCATCTATTTTGTTGAAGATATGCTGTCTTCTTTACTTAAGGTAAAAAGTAATAATCAGTTACAGTCTGTTAAATTGCTTTTCGCACCCTGGGGTTATAATACTGCACAGGATAGATTATATGCAAAAAACCTGAATATAGAGCGTGTTCATTTTGCTGATTTTCTTGAGGAATTAGATACCGATTTATACTGCCCCATTTAGGAACGTGCATGGAATAAGTTCGACAATTGGCGCAGGATTCATTTCATGCTCGCTCCTTAGCCTTAATCAAATTAAACTTCAGGAAAATAAATTCAGTGTCTAACTCGGCATCAAAACAAAATCCCCTCCTCGTTTTATTATTTGCTGGCACCTTGTTTATTAGTGCCACTTTAATGTTTGTTCTGCAACCGATGTTTGGCAAAATACTGTTGCCATTTTTAGGCGGAACGCCTGCAGTATGGAATACTTGCATGGTGTTTTATCAGACCCTGTTGTTTTTGGGTTATCTTTATGCCCACTATTTGTCAACCAGACTCAATCAGCATCGGCAAATTCAAATACATGCTGTTGTAATAGCCATCAGTTTTATCGCCTTACCCCTGGCTTTACCCGAAAACACCATTCCCCCGACTGATAGTGACCCTACTTTCTGGTTACTAGGTACTTTGCTAATCGCCATTGGTTTGCCGTTTTTTATTGTTTCTACCACATCACCTTTACTGCAAAAATGGTTTGCAGGATTAGGCCATCATAGCAGTGAAGATCCTTATTACCTTTATGCTGCCAGTAATGCAGGCAGTATGCTGGCTTTGCTAAGCTATCCTTTTTTGATAGAACCTAATATCGGGCTTATTGAGCAAAGAAGCACCTGGAGCATAGGCTATGGATTGCTTTGTTTGCTGATTATAGGATGCGCCACAACTTTATGGCGTAGTCAAAAAACCACTTTAGATAATGAGGCAAACGATTCTGAAATCATTACTGAATTACCATGGAAAACCAAACTACATTGGCTGGCCTTAGCTTTTGTACCGTCCAGCTTATTACTGGGCTTAACTAATTTTATTAGTACCGATATTGCCTCAGCGCCTTTGCTCTGGATTATTCCGCTGGTACTGTATTTGCTCACTTTTATTCTGGTTTTTAGCACATGGGCAGATAAAATTCATCCCTTAATGCTGGCTTTTCAGCCTATCGTGTTATTGCCGTTTATTGCATTTTCCTTTGTAGACCCTGCTGCACTACCCTTTTGGCTAAACCTTATTATTCATCTGCTTGCTTTTTTTCTGGCCGTTATGGTTTGCCATGGTGAACTGGCTAAAAACAGGCCGCATACCCGACACCTAACCACTTTTTACCTGATTATGTCATTTGCTGGCATGTTAGGCGGTATGTTTAATACCTTTGTTGCGCCTTTTATTTTTAATGCAGTGTATGAATATCCTATTATGATCGTAGCGGCTTTACTGTTACGACCGGGGCTAAGCACAAAAAAACCGGGATTATCGGCCTTATTTCCCATACTATTGCTATGCCTGGGCGTGGCTATTTATCTATTCAGTGACAATTTATCGCAATCGTTAATATATATTGCCACTAATGCGCTCATTTTATTAGTTGGAATAAGCTATAACTTTCGCTCAAAACCATTGACACTGGCTTTGCTCTCAGCAGTCATTATATTTTTCAGCCTCGGTATTCAGCACTTATTAACCAACACCCTTTATCAAGAACGTAGTTTTTTTGGCGTTTTATCAGTTAGAGAAAGCGTTTTGATTAATGAAAATAATCATCCCGAAAAGTATCATGAACTATTTCACGGTACCACAAAACATGGTGCGCAGCGACTGGCAAGCCATTTACAAACCACACCGTTAACTTATTACAGTCGCCCAGGGCCTATGGGGCAATTGTTTAGTGTTTTTGATCATCAAAATGATCACTGGAAAGTGGGCGCAATCGGTTTAGGTGCAGGTGCCCTGCTCTGTTATGCAAAACCACAACAACACTGGACTTTATACGAAATTGACCCCTTAGTCATTGAAGTAGCTGAAAACCCAAAATATTTCAATTATTTAAAACGCTGTAGTCAAAATTCAACCATGGTTGTGGGTGATGCCCGTTTATCTTTAGCAAATGAGCCAGACAAAAAATTTGATTTATTAATTATGGATGCTTTTAGTTCTGACTCAGTGCCGACGCATCTGTTAACCCGCGAAGCAATAGCCTTATACTTTGCTAAACTTAAAACTGATGGCATTCTGGCATTTCATATTACCAATCGCCATTTGCAATTAAAAAAAGTTATTTCTGATCACGCCCGCCAATTAAAACTGGCTGCGCTGATCCAGGAATTTAAACCACAACAGAAAAAACCACTGGTTATTGCAACGGACTGGGTGGTCATGGCAAGAAAGACTGAAACACTGAATCCATTACGTCAAAGTAACCTAGGAAACTGGCAAAAGCTACCTTTGTATTTTGATATGAAGCCCTGGACGGATGATTTTACTAATATAATTGGAATCTGGAAATAATATGGTACTTACCCTACAGCAACTGGCTCAGCAATGTGATGCTGAAATACAAGGAAACACCTCTTCATTAGAAATTATTGCGGCTGCCGATATAATGACCGCAAGTGTTAATCAGGTCACTGTTTTGAGTAGCCCTAAATATGTGAAACACCTAAAAAACACTCAGGCTTCGGCCTGTTTTATTTCCAGTCAATTACATTGCAAAGATGCGCCAGACAACCTGGTTTTATTATTCTGTGAAGACCCTGAAATCAGTTTTCTAAAAGCCGTTCATGCACTGCACCCCGTGCCAGAATATACCCGATCCATTTCAAAAAATGCAGTTATCGCTGACCATGTATTACTAGGTGAAAATATTAATATTGGTGCTTTTTCTACCCTGGAAGAACATACTCAAATTGGTGATAATACTGAAATATTTGCCAGCGTCAATATTGGACGTAATGTCACCATAGGCAAACATTGTCGCCTCTATCCCAATGTGGTGATTTATGATAATACTGAAATTGGCGATCATGTCATTATTCATTCAGGTGCTATTATTGCAGCGGATGGCTTTGGTTATAAATACCGTAATAATGAACATGTTAAAGTGCCCCATGTCGGTAATGTAGTCATTGCAGATCATGTTGAAATTGGCGCTAATACTTGTATTGACAGAGGTGCGCTAGGTTCAACCAATATAGGCGCTGGCAGTAAAATAGATAATCTGGTGCAATTAGGACACAATAATCAGCTAGGAAAAAATGTGATCATTTGTGGACAATCGGGCGTTTCAGGCTCTTGTACCATAGGTGATGGCGCTGTTCTGGCAGGAAGTTGCGGTATTGCTGATCATGTTAATATCGGTCAACAAGCCGTTATTATGGCAGGATCAGGCGTGGCTGGCGACGTAGAGGCTGGCGCGCAAGTTTTTGGCTTTCCAGCAAAAAGCAAAAAAGTGGCCTGGCGTGAATTAGCCGCTTTAAGTAAATTACCAGAATTGTTTAAGAAATTTAAAGCCCTGGAAAAAAGGCTTAGTTCTCTTGAAAAATAGCGTATTTTTTGTAACTATTCAGCGAGATTTTGCTATATGAGTGCAGGGTGTTAATTTATCAGGCTCCTGAAACAAGACGTTTCAGAGAGTTTACGCCGTACATGCAAATGCAAGTGCAGCGCCGAAGCAGGAGCTGTTTGCTGCCATCGACGTATCCACGCATCCTGATAAATCAACACCCTGCATCCATAGCTTCTAATACACTGAATAGATACTATTTTAGATTTTAATGTTTAATTTGTCAGATACCCTGGTCATAGGGATTTCAGCCACTGCATTATTTGATTTAAAAGAAGCAGATCAGGTATTTCGGGAGAAATTTAAGAAAGATAAAGATACCGCTATCATAGAATATCGAAAATATATGCTGGACAGAGAAAATGATCCGCTAGAGGATGGTACAGGGATGCCTCTTGTTAAAGCACTGCTTGAGCTAAACAAATATCAACCCGAAGGTGAAGCACCTTTGGTTGAAGTGGTGGTTATGTCAAGAAATAGCCCTGAAACAGGCGTTAGAGTATTACAAAATATTAGAAACAGGCAACTTAAAATTTCCAGACATGCCTTTACCGGTGGGGAATCCGTTGTAGATTATCTGGGTGCATTTGATGTAGATTTATTTTTAACGACTATGGTTAAAGATGCTCAAAAGGTAATAGATGGCAAAACCTGTGCAGCCGCTATTTTAAAAAGCCCTCCAACCCATCCGAAAAAAGCACCTGAAGGCCAGGTGCGAATTGCTTTTGACGGTGATGCAGTGTTATTTGATGAAAGCAGTGAAATTGTTTTTAAAGCGGAAGGTCTGGATGAATTTTGTACAACGGAAGATCAGCAACAAAATGAGCCGATGCTGGAAGGCCCCTATGCCGCATTATTAAAAAAACTATCAAGATTACAGGAACGATTACCGTTTAGCGTTGAATGTTCGCCGGTCAGAATTTCAATTGTAACCGCCCGAAGTAGCCCTGCCGAGATGAGAGTGATAAAAACACTGAGACACTGGGGCGTTTATGTGGATGAAATTTTCTTTTTAGGAGGGCTGGAGAAAACCAAAGTGCTGGAAGCATTTCATCCGCATATCTTTTTTGACGACCAGGAACTTCATTTAGAAAGCGCGGCTAAAGTAGTTCCCTCTGGCAAAGTGCCTTATCCGAGTTCATCACCTTTAAATAAAAAGTAAAGTATTTATTTCCCATTCCTTATCTGGATTTATTAATGATGGAAAAAGAAACGATTACACTGGCTACACGCTTAGGCGAAGTATTAAAAGAAAAAGCAACAAAAATTGCCACAGCAGAATCTTGTACCGGCGGGGGAATAGCTCAAGCTATAACGGATATTTCGGGAAGCTCAGCCTGGTTTGACAGAGGCTTTGTGACCTATAGTAATCAAGCTAAAGTTCAGATGTTGCAGGTAAAGCCATTATCTTTGGATGAATATGGCGCTGTGAGCCCGCAAGTCGCTATTGAAATGGCCGAAGGTGCTTTAATAAATAGTGATGCTGACCTGGCCGTTTCAGTAACCGGCATAGCGGGGCCTACCGGCGGCTCACAAGAAAAACCGGTGGGTACTGTTTATATTGCCTGGAAAATAAAAGAAAAAAACAGCGTTTGTACAAGGCATCTTTTTTCAGGTGATAGAATGTGGATTAGGGAACAAACCGTTCAAAGTGCATTAAATGGATGTCTGGAGTGCTTTGCAATGAATAACAAGCACTCGCTGTTTCAAAAAAGTGAAATTTATTTAAAACAATTACTTAATCAACAATTGCCCGACAATAGCTATTTTTTCCTTTTT
>CAZDMC010000063.1:0-8518 GCA_964506335.1 uncultured Methylomarinum sp.
GCCGAGGAGCAAAAACCGGCCTGTTTCAGAAGCCTGATAAACCAATAACCTACACCCCTGACAGAATCATGATGGATAGTTACATTTTATTTAACATGGCGGAAGTTCATGGGTAATCAGGTAGAACTTTACCCCTAAATATAACTGTGACAGACCTCTAGGATTCATTGGCTTTTCAATACTAATCAAAAGTGTGTGCTAGTATTCCATTATTTAAACAGAATTGATTCTAATGCTGATGAACAATAAACAGAAGGAACCTCGAAAAAGAACATTGTTTTACAGTTTATTTATCATCACCCTTTTATTCGGCTATGGTTTATTCCATTATCACCCCATTTCTCTTGTTGAGGCGGATCAAACCAATCCTGTCTCTGTCCGAACTCAATTACTGAATGAGCAGCCACAGAAAGCCAGTAAACCATTAAAACACCCCGATAAACAAGCACAAATATTCCACCAGCCTTTGGAATCATCTGATAAACAGTCACAAATCCTCAAAGAAGTCATTGCCTTAATTCTTAAAACAACAACAGGTAGAGAACTTAAACCCGTTATTGACGAGTTACTTAATCAAGACAAGATTCAGTTAACTGATTTAGAGGATGGCCATTATGGTGAATCGGGAGAAGGTTGTGTTATTAAAGAGGGTGAATATTATTATGAAGGATTTTTTATGCTTCTTAGTAATCAGCTTTCCATAGAAGAGACAGCCAGTGCTTTAGTGCATGAAGTGACTCATTACCGGATGATACGAGACAATATTGCATCAATCATTAAGCCGCAACAGAAAGTCATATTTTTTGAAATATTTGCATTTGCCGTCCAGCACCAGTTTATGACTGAACTACAACAATTAAATCTAGTCGACCCTCAAAAAATGTTTATCGGAGAGACACAAACAGTCTTAGAGATAATGCTCAATGCCTATGAATATAAAAAAACACTATCGCAGGATAGTTATGACACAGCTTTAAAACAGCTGGAAGCGTATGGATACCCAATAGAAGAGCTAAATAGATTAATAAGTTCACGCTCAGAAAAAGAATGTATAGGTGTCGCTAGTACTCCATCAACCTTATATTGACGGATATAAAGAGCCAATAAAAGGTCATCTGCGTTATTGCACTCGTTCAGATTAGCGTGCTAGTCTTTCACTCGTGCACCTAGGAGGCTGTCAATATAATATGGCGTAGCCCTATATAAGCTCTCTGACTTTCCTTTTTAATACCCAAAAATAAATAAAGACCATGGCTATTGATGCGCCTAGAGTATCAGCAACCCAGTCTAAAACATCCGCATCTCGCCCTGGCACAAAAGATTGATGCCACTCATCTAAAATCCCATACAAACTACAATAGCCGAGGCTAAAAATGATTAGCCACAGCGGCCTGGTGAAATAATCATTAAAAAAACGCCATGAGAATAAGCCCATGACGAAATAAGCCCCCATATGAATAATTTTATCTTGATGGGGAAAAAACATGGGGCTAGGGAGTGAAGACTGTGCCGATAACCAGTATATTAAACTACAATAGGAAATTAAAAAGCTGAGATTCATTAGTTTTTTTATCATTATTCTTTCAATTTAATAGATGGACTTAAGACATCAGTGGAAAATATTTTTACAATAGCAGCATATTGTCTGCATCAGAACGATATTACAAAAAAAATTAAAGCAACGCATCATGCCAGAGCGTTATCTATCGCTGGGCAATTATCTTATCAGTCAACTGAGCCAGTAGAATCTATAGGCAAAACAATGTTTCCTGAACAACCTTTGTTGCTGCCGCCAAGAGATATGCCAAAGCGAAAATTAAAATCTCAGGCAGGTAAAGCTGCATTTTTTCACGCCCTGGCACATATTGAATTTGTTGCCATTTATTTAGCCTGGGATATGTTATACCGTTTTAGAGACCTGCCCGATAAGTTTTATCAAGATTGCTTAAAAGTTGCTGATGAAGAAGCACAGCATTTTCAACTGATTAGAACACATCTGCTGGATTTCGGTGTCAATTATGGTGATCTTCCAGCGCATAGAGGCTTATGGGATCATGCTGAGGATACTGCAGAAGATATATTGGCGCGACTTGCCATTGTTCCCCGTTGTATGGAAGCACGTGGTTTAGATGTCACTCCACAAATGATCCATAAATTCGAGCAGCAGCAAGATACAAAAAGCGTACAACTATTAAGCCGAATACTGAATGATGAAATTGGCCATGTGGAAATAGGTTCTTACTGGTTTAAAGTATTATGCAAAGAAAAAGGTCTGGATTATCAGGTACATTATAAAAAAATGATTAAACAATATTATATAGGTAAACCGAAAGGCCCTTTTAACCGGGAATTGCGTATAATTGCAGGATTTTCAAATGCTGAGATTGACTGGTTAAACGAGAAATGATGAATAAACAGATAGTAGACAACCCTTTATTTGCCTTAGGTTTTCGAGCCTTTTTTGCCTTGGCAGGTTTATTTGCACTGCTTTTAATTGCACTATGGACATCCATTTTTGATGGCTCACTTAATATGGACAATTATTATCCAGCAACCGTCTGGCATGGTCATGAAATGTTATTGGGTTATTCTGTTGCAGTGATAGCAGGTTTTCTACTGACTGCTGTGCAAAACTGGACAGGGGTTAAAACAGTAAAAGGCCAGCAATTAGCCATGCTCTGCTTATTATGGATTTATGGACGGCTAGTCCCTTTTTATTCCCAATTATTACCCGATCTTTTAATCGCTTTGATTGATTTTTCTTTTTTACCTGTTTTAGCCTATTTTGTCGCAAAACCCATTATCCGTTCAGGGCATTATAAAAATCTGTTTTTTGTTGGATTGCTTTTATTGCTGGCTTTGGGTAATTACCTTATCCATGCCGAAATCTTAGGGTTTAATGAAAGTTCGGCAAGTTTAGGGATGATGCTCGTTTTAGCTATCATTATCATGATGATTCTGGTGATAGCCGGAAGAGTATTTCCGTTCTTTACCGAGCGTGGATTAAAAGGTGTCATGGCCATTCGTAATTCAGAACTGGATAAACTAGCCATTATAAGCAGTGCACTGGTATTTATTCTGCTTATTTTTGATGTCAGCGGATTTGTTTTAACAATCTGTGCTATTTTGGCGGTTATAGCTAATTTTGTCAGAGTTTCCGGCTGGTATGTGCACAGAATCTGGTATGTGCCACTGTTATGGGTACTTTATATTGGATACGCCTGGATTATGCTGGGTTTTGTGCTAGTTGCATTAGCTTCTATTTCAATGGTTCCACTATCCTTAGCCATACATGCCTTTACCGTGGGAGGCATCGGTGTAATAACGTTGGGCATGATGGCCAGAGTTTCTTTAGGGCATACCGGCAGAGCGCTTAAAACATCCGATACCCTTGCAATAGCCTTTGTTTTGATTAATTTAGCGGCTATTTTTCGGGTATTAATACCAACTATTTTCCCCGTCGGTTTCAATACCCTGATATTGATTTCAAGTTACTGCTGGTTAGCCGCATTTACTTTATTTATTTTTATTTACGCACCTATCCTGACATCAGCCAGAATAGATGGCAAAGAAGGCTAATTTATTTATTTTCCATCGAACGAATAAAAGCATTGGCTTCATCAATCGAGGTTTCCATAGAGGCTATAAGAGCAGAAACATCAGACTGGATTCCGCTAAGCTCACTTTTAAGAGCAGAAATCGCCCGGGCATTCAGATTGTGTTTTAAGTATAAAACCTGGTCTTTAAAAACCAGCAAAACCGGTTGTAATTTGGCTTCGGCACGCTCCATCGCGTTAATTAACTGTTTATATTGTTGTCTGGTTTCTGATAACTGGCGCTGGCTGTTACGTTTTAAAGAGGCACTGCTAAACTGGGTAATTTCATCTTCCCATTCTGCAAACAATGCTTCTGAAACATCTTTAATACCATCAATACGTTCTTGAACCTGATTAGCCTGGTCAACACTGGCTTCATATTCATCATTTAATTTATTGTAGATAGATTCAAGATCACCGCCATCAAATTGAGTCACAGCAGTAAACTGTGCCAAAGCCGATTTGAATTGCTCTTTGGTTTCCTCCTGGGTATCTCGCGCCTTTTCTACCCGGTGAACCATGATCTCGCGTTTTGGAACTCCCATTTTTTCCAGACCACTGTAATACATACTGGAACAGGCGGTGAGTAACAAAAAGCTGAGTAATAAAAGAGGGCGTAATAAATTAGTCATAATAATCAATTTGTCCGAAAAGTTAACTGTTCAAGAGAGTAACAAAATAACAGTATATGTCAAACTCATTAAAATTAACCCTATTCATTTTTTGTATTTCTCTAACAAAACTGATGATTTTAGTATAATCACTGTTTTTATTTCAATTGCATCACCATGCCCAACAACCTTTTTTCTTCGCTATCTATCTCTAAAACACAAATCGCCAATCTTGAGTCCTTAGGCTATAAGGAAATGACCACGATTCAGGCACAAGGTTTACCTTATGTTCTACAAGGTAAAGATCTTATCGCAAAAGCAAAAACAGGGAGTGGAAAAACAACCGCCTTTGGTATTGGTTTATTAGAAAAAATCAATCCTCGTTTTTTTGGCGCTCAAGCACTTGTTTTATGTCCAACTAGAGAGTTGGCCGATCAAGTGGGTAAAGAATTACGCAAGTTAGCCCGTAATACACCTAACATAAAATTAGTATTACTTTGTGGAGGAAAACCCTTTGCTTTTCAAAAAGCCTCGCTTGAACATGGGGCGCATATCATTGTCGGGACACCTGGTCGTATTCAAGATCATTTAAATAAGGCAACTTTAATACTTGATGGATTAACAACTTTAGTTTTAGATGAAGCCGATAGAATGTTAGATATGGGCTTTTCTGATGTGATTAATGAGATTATTGAACACACCCCAAAAACACGACAGACCTTACTTTTTTCAGCTACTTACCCTGACTCCATAAATGCTATGTGTCATTCTATATTGGTTGACCCAGTCACCATTAATGTTGAATCGGAAGAACAGCCCAATGTTATTGAACAGATTTTTTATCAAGTAAATTCGGAAAAACGTAATCGAGTATTACTTGCCCTGTTTCAGCATTATCAGCCAGAAACTACCGTGGTATTTTGTCATACAAAAAAACAATGTAATGAAATTGCAAATCTATTAAACCAACATCAAATAGATGCCTTAGCGATTCATGGTGATTTAGAACAACGTGATCGAGACGAAGTTTTGGTGCGTTTTGCTAATCATAGTTGTTCAGTGCTGGTTGCTACCGATGTTGCTGCGCGAGGATTAGATATCAAATCATTAACAGCAGTGATCAATTTTGAATTACCAAGAGACCCTGAAATATATATTCATCGTATTGGTCGCACAGGACGTGCTGGTGAAAAAGGAATTGCATTAAGTCTTTTTACACAGGCAGAACAAGTAAGAATTAAAGCCATTGAAAACTACCAAAGTACACCTTGCCAATGTAAAAATTCAAGCTCACTTTCAGGCTATCCAAACTATACTCTGAAAGCTCCAATGATTACAATTCAGCTTAATGTTGGTCGAAAAAATAAAATTCGTCCAGGTGATCTATTGGGGGCATTAACTGGGGATGCAGGTTTAACAGGCTCACAAATTGGCAAAATTGATATTTTCGATGTGGTAAGTTTTATCGCTATTGAAAGAAAAGTCGCGGGACAAACACTTAAATATTTTACTGAAGGAAAAGTAAAAGGTCGTAAAGTACGTGCACGAAGTGTTAGTTAGGCAACTGGAAAGAAATAACCCACCCATTTTACGAAGGATTTTTGTTTGTATTTGATTTTGTTGCGTAGGGCGCATAGCTCTTCGCAATCAGCTCACAACCAACTGATAATCATAGATAATTAAATTATGAATCAAAGTGTTAAGCACACCCCCATGATGCAACAATATCTACGCATCAAATCCCAGCATCCTGACAACCTGGTTTTTTACCGTATGGGGGATTTTTACGAATTGTTTTTTGATGATGCTAAAAAAGCATCAGAATTACTGGATATTACCTTAACCAGCAGAGGGCAATCGGCAGGTCAGCCTATACCCATGGCAGGTCTACCTTATCATGCGGCGGAAGGCTATATTGCCCGCTTGATAAAAAAAGGGGAATCCGTTGTTATTTGCGAACAAGTGGGCGACCCGGCGACCAGTAAAGGCCCGGTAGAACGTAAAGTCATGCGAACGGTGACACCGGGTACGGTGACCGATGAAGCTTTATTGGAAGACCGCAAAGATAATTTTCTAGTTGCCATTTATAGCATTGCAGATACCACCGGTATTGCCTGTCTGGATCTTGGCAGCGGAAAATTTGTGTTACAGGAAGTAAAATCAGAAGAACAATTACTCGGTGAAATTGAACGATTGAATCCTGCTGAATTATTATTGAGTGAAGAATTTATTGTTCCCGTTCAAATAAAAAATCATCCGGGTTTGTGTAAAAGACCGCCTTGGCATTTTGAACTTGGAAGTGCCACACAATTAATATTAAAACAGTTTAATATTCACGATCTTAGTGGTTATGGCTGTGAGCATTTAGCGACTGCCATTTGCGCAGCGGGCTGTTTATTGCAATATGTTAAAGATACTCAGCAAACCGCCCTGCCCCATATACAAGGTATATCTGTTGAACAACTTGATCAGAGTATTACCCTGGATGCTTGTAGCCGTAGAAATCTGGAGCTGGATAGTCATCCTAGTGGACAGCTACAATACACCTTATTTGGTGTTCTGGATAAGACTTCAACAGCGATGGGAAGCCGATGTTTACGACGCTGGATTAACCGCCCGCTTCGTTCCCAGATCATTCTTAATGGCCGTTATGCCTGCATCAACAGTTTTCTGCAAGAACAACGCTATAGTAATATTCAGTCAGCCTTGCGAGAAATCGGTGATATTGAACGGATCAGTTCTCGTATTGCTTTAAAATCTGCCCGACCTCGTGACTTGATGGTTTTACGAAACACGTTGAGAACACTGCCACAACTACAAAATCAATTAGCGAATACTGATAATCCTCATATTGATATTATCAAGCAGAGAACAGCCGAACAGCCAGAATTACTGACATTACTTGAAACAGCCATTATTGATAATCCACCGGTGTTAATCAGGGACGGCGGAGTGATTGCTCCGGGTTATAATCAAGAACTGGATGATTTGCGTCATTTAAGCCAAAATGCCGATCAGTTTTTGATTGATATGGAAAATCGTGAAAAACAAGCGACCGGCATTACTCAGCTAAAAGTAAATTACAACCGGGTGCATGGTTATTACATTGAAGTGTCTCGTTTACAAAGTGATAAAGTGCCCGAGCATTACACCCGTAAACAAACCTTAAAAAATGTTGAGCGCTATATTACGGCTGAACTGAAATCCTTTGAAGACACTGTATTAAGTGCCAAAGGAAAGTCTCTGGCTTTTGAAAAGGCTTTATATGACAATTTACTCAATCGTATTAATGAAAGTTTATCAACATTACAACAATGTGCATCGGCATTAGCCGAACTAGATGTATTAGTAACCTTTGCCGAGCGTTCAGAGTCCTTAAATTTATGCCAGCCTGTATTAACTGAAAAACCCGGTATTGAAATTGAAAGTGGCAGACACCTGGTGGTTGAACAAGTGTCAGAGATACCCTTTGTTGCTAATGATGTGCATTTTAATCAGCAACGTAAAATGCTCATTATTACCGGCCCCAATATGGGAGGGAAATCGACTTATATGCGGCAAACTGCGCTGATTGTTTTATTAATACATATCGGTTGCTTTGCACCCGCCAAATCGGTGTGTTGTGGGCCTATTGATAAAATATTCACCCGAATTGGTGCTTCAGATGATTTAGCCAGTGGCCGTTCTACTTTTATGGTTGAAATGTCTGAAACGGCCAATATTTTGCATAATGCTACCAGTAACAGCCTCATTTTAATGGACGAAATTGGCCGGGGTACCAGCACCTTTGACGGCCTTTCTTTAGCCTGGGCCTGTGCGGTTCATTTGGCTAAACAAACCAAAGCATTTACTTTATTTGCAACACACTACTTTGAATTAACCGCATTAGCTGATGAATATAAAAACATTCAAAATGTACATCTGGATGCCAAAGAACATGGCGATAAAATTGTTTTCTTGCATGCTGTTAAAAAAGGCCCTGCCAGTCAAAGCTATGGCCTACAGGTCGCCTCTTTAGCGGGTGTTCCCAGAGCAGTCATTAATAATGCTAAAAACAAATTACAGCAACTGGAAGATAACGCTTATATTGAGCAGCAAGCCGAATCAGGATCGAATCAATTAGATTTATTTTCATCAAAAGAATGTCATCCTGCTGTCTGTTTACTGGAAGAAATAAAACCTGATGATTTAAGCCCACGACAAGCATTGGATATGTTGTATCGATTGAAAGGATTTGTTTGATTGAACTCAAAATGTTAAGTTGCAGGTATGCGTTTTAGGCAAGATGTGCTGACAACAGGAAGCGCATCA
>CAZDMC010000064.1:0-8490 GCA_964506335.1 uncultured Methylomarinum sp.
GAAATAGATGAATCTTCGAAAACATCAGAAGTGGACATGTTGATGGCTGATTTTGATATTTCTGACGATGACGATGACGATGATTTTTCTGAAACTCCCAAGATCACTGAAACTGAAGAAAATTCAACTGCACAATCGACTGAAGTACTGCCTCTGCCAATACCCCCAGCGCCAGTCGTAAATACCGAAGAAATCGCACAAACAAAAACCGCTATTGATGAAATTAACGCTCAAATTAGCCAGCTATGGACTGATAATGAAGAGCTAAAACAGCAACTCACTGAATTGGCCGATACCGCTCGCCAAAACAAGCTGATTGCTGACCAAATAGAAACACTGCAAACAGAACAGCGTAAGCTAAAAAAATCACAAAAAGCAAGCGAAACTAAAGTCCCTGTAATGGCTTATATAGCACTAGGGATAGCCATTTTAGCTTTATTGGTTGGTAGTGGATTGGGTTTTATTGGTTTTAGCGCACAATCAGAAGTGTCTGAATTAACTGAAATAGTAACGACTCTTGAAGAAGAATTAGAAATACTAGCCGCAAAAGACAGCAGCAAAGATATCAAAAAATTGAATGCCAGAATAAATGCATTAACAAAACAAGATACTGCTTTTAATGCCCAATTAATAAAAATCAACGATGCCTTAAAAACCTCACCCTTAAAAGCTATCGTAGATGATCTGGTGGTACAAAATGACCATGCTCAACAGGCTATTGAAACGCTTCTGGCCAAAGTTGAAACATTAGAAAAACGTAAACGAGTTGTTGCCAAAGCAAAGAAAGTTAAGAAAGCAGCGCCTAAAGCTACCTGGGTTGTTAACCTGGTTTCATTTAAGCAGGAATGGTTCGCCAATAGAAAAGCCAGCGAATTTGATAAAAAAGGAATCCCAGCTGAAGTGATTAAAGTTAAAGTCAACGGGGAAACCTGGTTCCGATTAACAGTAAAAGGCTTCAAAAGTAAATATGAGGCGGCCGCTTATGCTGTTAAAGTTAAAAAAACACTTAATCTGAGTTCTACCTGGGTTACTAAAGCATAAGGGCAACTCTATTAATTTATCGGTAGTTTTATTAGAGACTAGCAAAATTATAGTAAAATACATTATTGTCCCCGTGCTTTACAGGTTTTTTCTCCTGCGAAACCTGCAATCCTTAAATATATGGAAATAAACCCAACGCCTTTAGGCCTTCGTTTTAGAGGCTACCTTCCTGTCATTATTGATATTGAAACAGCAGGGTTTAATGCTAAAAAGAACCCTTTATTAGAAATTGCTGCGGTGATTGTAGAGCCTGATGCTCAGGGGCTTTTGCAAATCACTGAAACACATGCCAGTAATATTATTCCTTTTAAAGACTCAGAACTGGATGCTGCTGCATTAAAATTTACCGGCATTGATCCTTATCATCCTTTTCGAATGGCTATTGAGGAAAAAGAAGCACTATCAAAAATATTCAAGCCAGTTAAAGAAGCTGTCAAACGAAATGCCTGCACGCGTGCCATTCTAGTCGGTCATAATCCGACATTTGATATTAATTTTTTAAACGCTGCGATTGAACGAACTAAAATTAAACGCAGTCCTTTTCACCCCTTTAGCAGTTTTGATACGGCAACACTTGGGGGGCTGATTTATGGACAAACTGTGCTGGCAAAAATTGCCAAAGCAGCAAAATTAGAATGGGATAGCGATAAAGCGCATTCAGCAATTTATGATGCGGAACAAACAGCCAGGCTGTTTTGTATGATGGTTAATCGCTGGAAAGAGTTGGACGAACTGGATTCGAGACTAAAGACTAAAGACTAAAGACTAAAGACGGAAGACAAAACATTATCTTCCGTCATTTTAAGTTTAGCTTTCTGTTTGAGAAGCTGCCGTTAACATTCCCTCTAACTCACCTTTATTGTATAGTTCCATAATAATATCGCAACCACCTACTAATTCGCCTTTAATATAAAGCTGTGGATATGTTGGCCAGTTTGAATATTCTTTTAATGCTTCCCGAACTTCCTGATCATCAAAAATATTAATATACATAAACTTAGCATTACAGGACTTTAAAGCCTGTACCGTCTGAGCAGAAAAGCCGCACTGAGGAAAATCAGGCGAACCTTTCATATATAAAACAATAGGGTGACTACCCAGTTGATCTTTAATTCTTTCTATTACATCCATTACTGAAACTCTCAATTAATAATAACCTAGTAATCTTATCAAGTTTATCCATTAAATAAAACTAAATATCGACAATATTTCCTTGCTTGAATTTCCATTACCGATATAATTAAAGGTTTTTCGTTTTATCCCATCCATATAAATTTAAAGTAAAGAATAAAAATGACCCGTCATATCATGCCTACTTATGGACGTTTACCGGTTACCTTTGAACGAGGTGAAGGTGTCTGGCTATGGGATCAGGATAATAAGCGCTATTTTGATGCCTTGTCAGGTATTGCCGTCTGTAATTTAGGCCATGCCCATCCTGCCATTCATCAGGCAATATGTGAGCAAAGTAAAAAACTACTGCACACTTCAAACCTTTATGGCATTGCCGCTCAGGAAAAATTAGCGACTCAATTAGTTGATACCAGTGGTATGGATAATGTGTTTTTCTGTAATTCGGGAGCAGAAGCCAATGAAGCCGCTATTAAAATAGCGCGTTTATACGGACATCAGAAAAATATATCTAATCCTTGCATTTTAGTCATGCAAAATAGTTTTCATGGCCGTACTTTAGCCACATTAAGTGCTACGGGTAACAGTACAATTCAGCAAGGTTTTGCGCCATTAGTAGATGGCTTTGTTCATATCCCGTTTAATAATATTGATGTAATCAACAATGCTATAAAGCAGAATAATAATATTGTAGCTGTTTTAGTTGAGCCGATTCAAGGTGAGGGTGGAGTACATATTCCTGCATCAGATTATCTAAATCAAATACGCAAAATATGTGATGCTAATAATATATTGATGATGCTTGATGAAATTCAGACAGGTATTGGCCGCACAGGAAAGCTATTTGCTTTTCAGCATAATGGTATAACACCTGATGTTTGTACACTGGCAAAAGCATTAGGTAATGGCGTACCCATTGGTGCATGTCTTGCCAAAGGAATAGCATCGACTTTGTTGACTGCTGGCAAACATGGCTCTACATTTGGCGGAAATCCATTAGCCTGTCATACAGCCTCCGCAGTTTTAGATACATTAAATAGTGAACATGTTATTGAGCAGGTTGAAGATAAAGGTGCTCTAATCTGTTCCAGGCTGCAAAATGCATTAAAAAATAACCCAGCTGTTTCTAATATAAGAAACAAAGGTCTTATGATCGGTATTGATCTTGCCATGCCTTGTGCTGAACTGGTTGGCATCGCTCAAGAAAAAGGCTTGTTAATTAACGTCACCGCTGAAAAAACCATACGCTTGCTACCGCCATTAATCATAACCTCAGAACAGATTGAATATTTAACAAAGCGTTTAACAAGCCTCATCCAGGCATTTACAAAACAATAATAACAACATATGCAAGCTAGACATTTTATTAGCTTATTAGATCTGAACAGCGATCAATTTCATCGTTTAATCAGCAGAGCTAGCCAATTAAAAAAACACAAAAACCCGGACTTTCAGCCCCTTAAAGGCCAGGTCTTGGCGATGATTTTTGAAAAATCATCCACCCGAACCCGTATTTCCTTTGAAGCAGGCATGACTCAATTTGGAGGCAGTGCACTTTTTTTGTCGTCTAGAGATACCCAGCTAGGTCGAGGTGAACCGCTGAAAGACAGTGCAAAAGTAATTTCCAGCATGGTTGACTGTATTATGTTACGCACTCACTCGCATGAAATGGTCACCACCTTTGCAAAATATTCTAGCGTTCCGGTCATTAATGGCTTGACGGATTTATTACACCCCTGTCAATTACTGGCCGATATGCAGACTTTTTTTGAACATAGAGGTAATATTGAGGGTAAAACAGTTACCTGGGTGGGTGATGGCAATAATATGTGCCACTCTTATATTAATGCCGCTCGCGTTTTGAATTTTAATCTTAATATTGCCTGTCCAAATGACTATCAGCCTAATCAGGAAATTGTTGATGCCGCCGCTGAACGCATCCGATTTTTTAATTCAACCATAGAAGCCGCTGAAAATTCAGACCTGATTGTTACTGACGTTTGGGCGAGTATGGGACAGGAACAAGAACAGAAAAAACGGGAGATTGCATTCAAAGATTATCAAGTGACCGAAAATACCCTGGCCGCAGCCAACAAGGATGCTCTGTTTATGCATTGTCTTCCGGCTCATAGAGGGGAAGAAGTATCAGCCGCAGTGATTGACGGCTCTCAAAGTGTGGTGTTTGATGCTGCAGAAAACCGTTTGCATGCCCAAAAAGCATTACTTGAGTTTTTGCTTTGTTAAGGAACGTGCAAGAAATAACGGGAACAACTGACTTATTTTTTTGTCCGTCTTCTGCGTTGTGCCAACAGTTATGTAGCCTGCTATGCGCCTGTTGGCACGCCTTAAATACGAACAAAAATCCTGCGCCAGTTGCTCAAGTTATTCCTTATCCATTGCTAAAATAAAAGGTGAATTTGTGAAAAAAATAACCCCTATTGTATTAATTGCTTTGTTGACAATTAGTCTGTCTGCTCATGCCAAAACAATCTATGTCACTGATAGCATGAAATTTACACTGCGAACCAGTGCGATTAAAAATGCCAAAATTTTAAAAATGCTTCCTAGTGGTACTGCATTGACATTACTCGACGCTAATAAAGGAAATGGGTATAGCAAAGTGCGTACCAGTGATGGCACAGAGGGCTATGTACTCAGTAGATATACTTTGGATAGACCCATTAGCCGCTGGTATTTAAACAAAGCCAACAAACAACTGGAAACACTGCAACAAACATTTGCTTTGGCTAAACAGGAACTGGACCAGTTAAAAGGCAACAATAACCAAACACTAAACTCGAATCAATCTCTCACCGAGGAACGTGATATTTTAAGCAAGGAACTTAATGACCTACGCCAGACGGCGGCTAATGCCGTGCAACTAAAATATCAAAGAGATCAATTACAAGAACGGGTTATTTCTGTAGAACGCGAATTACAGCAAGTAAAACGCCAGAATCAAACGCTTGAAGATAGCACCAATCAGGACTGGTTTTTATACGGCGGAATCCTCTCGCTGATTGGTGTGATTTTAGGCTTTATTTTGCCCAAACTAAGCTGGCGTAGAAAAACTAATAACTGGGATACTTTTTAGAGCCAAGAAGGCTCAAGGCGAAAGGCACAAGACTCAAAAGAGCAAAAAGCAGTGCTCGTTGAATCTTTCGCCTGCTTTTAATATACAAACTTAGGAAAAAATTTACATGGCTAATTCATCTGATATCAATACACGCAGATTTTCATCTTTGGTGGTTGATGGTATGGAACGTGCGCCAAGTCGTGCTATGTTGCATGCTGTCGGGTTTAACAATGAAGATTTCAAGAAACCACAAATTGGTATTGCCTCAACCTGGAGCATGGTAACCCCTTGCAATATGCATATCAATAATTTAGCCGATGATGCTGCTAAAGGGGTAGATAATGCTAATGGCAAAGCGGTTATTTTTAACACTATCACCATTTCTGATGGCATATCCATGGGTACTGAAGGGATGAAATATTCGCTGGTATCTCGTGAAGTGATTGCTGATTCTATAGAAACCGTGGTGGGTTGTCAGGGCTTTGATGGTGTTGTTGCTATTGGTGGTTGCGACAAAAACATGCCAGGTTGCATGATGGCATTAGCCCGCTTAAATCGTCCCAGTATTTTTGTTTATGGCGGAACCATCTTGCCTGGCTGTCATAAAAATCAAAAACTGGATGTGGTCTCTGTTTTTGAAGCTGTCGGTGCCAGAGCCAATAATAAAATTGATGATGAAGAACTGGAAGCCATTGAGCAAAAAGCCATTCCCGGTGCCGGCTCTTGTGGCGGCATGTACACGGCAAATACCATGGCCTCTGCAATTGAAGCATTAGGCATGAGCTTACCCAATAGCTCAGCGCAAGCTGCTATTTCTGAAGATAAAAGGCTGGATTGTGAACGTGCAGGTGCGGCGGTTTTAGAACTATTAAAAAATGATATTAAACCCAGTGATATCATGAGCAAAAAAGCTTTTGAAAATGCCATTACTATGGTGATTGCACTAGGCGGTTCTACCAATGCAGTATTACATTTAATAGCAATGGCTAATGCCAGTCATATTGATATTGCCCTGGATGATTTTACTCGTATCGGTGCTAATGTCCCGATGCTGGCTGATTTAAAACCCAGTGGTCGCTATCAAATGGCTGAGCTTATTGAAATTGGCGGCATACAACCGCTAATGAAAATATTGCTAGATCAAGGATTATTGCACGGTGATTGCTTAACCGTAACCGGTAAATCATTAGCCGAAAATCTGGCTGATGTTAAACCGTATCCAGAAGGACAAGATATAATACGGCCTTTAGATAATCCTATTAAAAAAGACAGTCATTTGGCCATTTTATATGGCAACCTGGCAACAGAAGGCGCAGTCGCCAAAGTAACCGGAAAAGAAGGCCTGGTATTTACCGGTACGGCTAAAGTATTTGAAACAGAGGAGCTGGCATTACAGAGCATTCTAAATGGCGATATTGTCAAAGGCGATGTCATAGTCATTCGTTATGAAGGCCCAAAAGGCGGGCCGGGAATGCGAGAAATGCTCTCCCCTACTGCCGCTGTTATGGGTAAAGGATTGGGACAAGAAGTCGCCTTAATCACCGATGGCCGATTTTCAGGGGGAACGCATGGCTTTGTGGTCGGACATATTACCCCAGAAGCTTATGTAGGTGGTGCTCTAGCCATTGTTGAAAAGGGTGATAAAATTACCATTGATGCAGAGAGTAAAAAATTGACTCTGCATCTGGATGATAGTGTTATTGCAGAACGCTTGAAACAGTGGCAACAACCAAAAGCTAATTATACGCGTGGCGTTTTATCCAAATATGCAAAACTGGTTAGTTCTGCATCTTTGGGTGCAGTGACCGATAACTAAGTGACGCTCCGAGTGGGAACGAGTCAATTATCAATCCAAAAAAAAACCAGTCATCTCTTATGCCAACGCCCCCCACCCACTTTGTCAACTGGTTTAGAGATTCTTCCCCCTATATCCATGCCCATCGCAATAAAACCTTTGTTATTTTCTTTAATGGCGAAACCGTCATTGACGATTGCGATAAGCTAATTCATGATTTTGCACTATTAAAAAGCCTGGGAATACGCCTGGTTCTGGTGCATGGCATTCGTCCTCAAATTGACCAGTGCCTGAGTCAACAAAATATCATTTCAGAATTCCAGCAAAACTTGAGAATCACTGATGATAAAGCATTGCAATGTGTTAAAGAAGCTGCAGGCCTAGTGCGTGTAGAAATTGAAGCGTTACTCTCTATGGGGCTCGCTAATTCTCCCATGGCAGGTGCCAAAATTAAAGTAGTGTCAGGCAACTTTGTCATAGCAAAACCATTAGGCATTATTGATGGCACTGATTTCAAACATACCGGTAAAGTCAGGCGTATTGAACACGCCGCAATTCATCAGCAATTAGAACATGACAATGTAGTGTTAATCTCTCCTATCGGCTATTCTTCTAGTGGAGAAGTTTTTAACCTGGCGGCTGAACAAGTTGCTACAGAAGTTGCCATCGCATTACATGCTGAAAAACTCATTTTGTTGACAGAACAGGATTGTTTGTCAAAGCAACAATTGATTCAGCAAATGACCACAGATGAAGCAAAAGTTTTTCTGCAACAAGCGTTAAGCCAGACCCAAACAAATTCTCTCAATGCAGCTATACAAAGTTGCCAACAAGGCGTGCAACGTGTTCACCTGATTAATCGAAAAACAGATGGTGGTTTATTACTGGAACTTTTTACCCGAGATGGTACGGGGACTTTAATTAGTTCAAACCCTTATGAAGAAATTCGTTCAGCGACTTTAAATGATATTGCCGGTATCTTGGAATTAATCAAACCGCTGGAAAAACAAGGCATACTGCTTAAACGCTCGACAGAAAAATTGGAAATAGACATTAATGATTATAGTGTCATTGAACGCGATGGACTTATCATTGCTTGTACTGCACTACATTTAATGAGTAATGAACAATCTGCTGAAATTGCCTGTCTTGCGGTACATCCTGACTACCAGAAATCTAATCGTGGTAATAGACTGCTTGAGCATCTGCAAAGCAAAGCAAAAAAACTAAAGCTGGAGACCCTGTTTGTTTTATCAACTCAAACCATGCACTGGTTTATAGAACGAGGTTTTAAAATGACTGAAATTGTCAGCTTACCTGAGCAGCGCAAGCAGTTCTATAATTATCAAAGAAACGCTAAAGTGCTTTGCAAAAAAATATAAGGCCGTTTAACCTAGATAAATCAGTTGAACGCTGACACTGTGCGTAAATTATTGAATAATTAGTA
>CAZDMC010000065.1:0-8454 GCA_964506335.1 uncultured Methylomarinum sp.
GCTTTTATCAATGCGGATAATTGAACATATTGTATTTCAGCATAAGTTTCAACCTCAACGCCTTCTAATTCAATGCCAATTGAAAAATCGTTGCAACATTTTCGACCTTTATACTCAGAAATCCCTGCATGCCAGGCGCGATCATTAAATGCCACATATTGGGTAATTTCTCCCGAGCGTTTAAGCAATATATGGGCAGAGACCTTTAGTTGATAAATCTCTTTAAAATAGGGGTGTTGCTGCGGATTTAACTGATTACAAAACAGTTGATCTATACAATCATTTCCATATTGTCCAGGCGGTAAACTTATACAATGAATGACAATAAGAGAAATATCCCCTTTAATCGGACGACGATCAAAATTAGGGGAGGGCAGATGTACTGCATTCTCTAACCAGTGCTTATCAATTTTCATCAATATTCTACGCAGAATCCATAAGAAAATAGTTATTTTAACACTGATGTCAAAGCAAAATCCTCGCTTCTCATGATCCTGCAAAGAGTATAATGAGCCTTTACCGAGAACATTTTAATTTCTTATGATTCAAGCCCATTCTGAAGAAATACTCGCTTTTCTTAAAGAAGATATTGGTGCAGGTGATCTCACTGCCAGCATTATCCCCGATTCGATACAAGCCGAAGCAACGGTTATTACCCGAGAAAATATGGTACTCTGTGGACAAGCCTGGCTTGATGCTGTATTTAAAACCCTAAACTCGGAAATCAGCATTGACTGGTTAATCAAAGAAGGCGCTTACTGCCAGAAAAACACACCCTTGTGTACACTAAAAGGCTCAGCCAAAGATTTGCTAACTGGTGAAAGAACCGCACTTAACCTGCTACAAACACTCTCTGCTACGGCAACGGTAGCTAGACAATATGCCGATGCAGTTTCAGGGACTTCATGCAGAGTATTAGATACCCGAAAAACCATACCCGGCCTTAGAAATGCACAGAAATATGCAGTAAGCTGTGGTGGTTGTTATAATCACAGAAAGGGGCTTTATGATGGTGTTTTAATAAAGGAAAATCATATTATAGCAGCCGGTTCAATTGCCTTGGCCGTCAGTGCTGCCCGAAAAATTACCAATGCTCTGCTTGAAGTAGAAGTTGAGTCATTGGAAGAATATCAACAAGCACTGCTTAGCAAACCTGACCGAATCATGCTGGATAATTTTTCTTTAGCTGACATGAAAACAGCCGTTGCTTTAAAAAATGCAGATATTAAACTGGAAGCATCAGGTGATATCAGTTTGAACAATATACGAGAAATTGCAGCAACCGGGGTGGATTTTATTTCCATCGGCGCATTAACCAAACACATCAATGCCATCAATTTATCCATGCGAATTACAATAGAGCAATGCTCATGATAAAAAATGCCAATACCTTGATGAAACTGATAACACAGGGTGTTTATGTCATCCGTGTTAACAATGATCAACAGCAAAATGCCTTTACTGCAGCCTGGGTCATGCAGGTTTCTTTTGATCCCTTATTACTTTGTTTCAGCATTAATCCACAGTGTCGTTCATACAATTTGCTAAAACCAGGTGGCGTATGTTGCATCAGTGTTTTAAATAATGAACAATTTGTAGAAGCTGATCATTTTGGCCAAACTGGTATTGCAAACAAAATAGAGGGGTTTAAGTGGTTAACAACCAAAACAGGGGCATCTGCATTGGCTAATAGTGTCGCTTATTTTGATTGCCGTGTTGATCATTATTCAGCAGCAGGAGATCACCAGCTAGTAATTTGTGAAGTTATTGGTGGCGTAATATTAAATGACGCTCAGCCCATGTTATATTGCGATACTGGTGATATGGACGGTAGCAGCCAGTTATATGGCAAGTGATCCAAATACTATCTTGATAAGAATGAACAGCTAAAAACAATAATAAATATGCAAGCGGATAACGAAAAAACAAAACGCAGATATGATCGACTAGCACCTTTTTTTGATGGCCTTGAAGCTATATTAGAAGGTTTGTTTTTTAATCAGTGGCGAGAAATTTTATGGCGTAAAATTGAAGGTCAACACATCCTTGAAGTCGGCGTAGGCACAGGGAAAAACTTCCCTTTTTACCCTGCAAACACACGAATAACAGCGATAGATTTTAGCGAAAAAATGCTGTCTCTGGCCAGCAAAAAGAAACACCGTAAAAATATCAGCGTTGAATTAAACCTGATGGACGTACAATCTTTATGCTATGCAGATAACAGTTTTGATACGATAATTGCAACTTTTGTGTTTTGCTCTGTTCCACAACCCGTTAAAGGCTTACAGGAACTCTACCGAGTCTGCAAACCGGGAGGACAGGTACTATTACTGGAACACGTTTTAAGCAGTCAACCTTTCATGGCAAAAATAATGCAGATAATAAACCCTTTAATAGCTACTATTTTTGGTGCCAATATCAACCGACAAACAGTAAAAAGCGTTCAATCCTGTGGATTTGAAAAAGTCCTACTAGACCCAGCCAGTAGCAACATGATCAAGCTAATTCAAGCGATCAAATAAAAAGGTTCAAAAAAGAGGCGGAACGCCAAGCTCTTTTTGAACCTTCAACCTTGCGCCTTGAACCTTGAACCTTGAACCTGCTCTACTTATATTTACCTACCAGCAAAAGTTTTTCAAATGCCAGGTTAATTTCTATTTTCTTGGCATCATCTATTTCACTGGATTTGTAAACTTTGTCTAAAAAGCCTTCAGTAACCAAGGCATCTTTAATCCAACGTTTAGTCATACGGTAACTATTGGCTATTTTATCTTCTTCACCTGTTTCTGGATTACGCAAACTACCTACAGGTGTCTTTTTGCCATCACTAAGTGCTTGCACTGGTTCGGCTACAGGTTCTGGTTTTTTGGGCGCTGGTTTTTCCACTGCTTTGACAGGAGCAGGGGCACTTGCTTTAGTTTTACTGACGGGCTCTTCACTTACTAAAAAGTCTAGCCCTGTTTCTTTATTTTCGCTACAACTTTTTTTAATCACATAAACTACATATAGAATGATTACAACAAAAATTAATTCAGACATGATTTTTCCTCATTTATCGCTGATTAACAAAACAACTACAGATTTCAACAGAGCCAATATGCCCTGTCAATCCTGAACCAAAAAATGCATCGCATCGAACTTAAGTATAGATCAAACACTTGTTAACAGCCAGAAATTACCCTATATAAATTTAAGGCCAGCTCTATTCATTTATGACCGGCATCTATACGCTTAAAATATTCGATAAGGTCGTCGCCTATGCGGATGCAGGTGATGGAGGCACAGCAGTGGAAGCTTTGTAAATCTTGTTAATAGCCTGCTATTAACTGCGATCTTCGCCTTGTTCTCAAACATTTTAAACACATCCCAGCTCAGCCAGAATTAATAAAGCTGCCCCTGAAAGGTTTCACCAGCAAGGCTGTTTCCTCGCCAATACCGGTAAATCATCTCTTAAACCCATCGCATGATTATTGAATAATGCTTTAACGACTGCGCTTTTATTAATCAGGTTCATCCCTGTTGAACGTAAGGAAACTAATGGCAATAAGGTGCTAGCAAAGGTCTTATTAATGACATCCATACTGCTCATCATCAATAAATTATCGCCTTTTCGCCAGCGTTCATATTGCCGTAAATATTTTTTACTGCTCAGCGGTCTGTTTGCCCGTTTGGTTTTTATCACTAATTCAGCCAGGGCAGCGGCATCTAATAAACCTGCATTAGCACCTTGCCCTGCCAGTGGGTGCATGGCATGAGCAGCATCGCCCATTAACGCAAAATGGCTATCGGTATATTGGTTGGCATATTGAAAACGCAAAGGAAATGCAACTCGGGAACTGGTTTCCAGCATCTTGCCTAATATCCCTGCTGATGCTTGTTCTAATTTTTGCAAGAAGTCTTGCTCACTAAGCTGTAAATAAACTTTGGCTGTTGCTGATGATAGCGTCCAGACTATGGAACACTGTCCTGTTCTCAGCGGTAAAAAAGCCAATGGACCTTCATCTAGAAAACGCTGCCATGCGGTCATTTGGTGACTGTTTTCTGTAGTGATGGTCGCCACCAGCCCATCTTGTTTATACGGCCAGCCGGTGACATCAATACCCATCATAGAACGCAAAGATGAGTCTCGCCCATCTGCGGCGATCACTAAATCCGCAGTAAATTGACGACCATCTTCTAACTGTATTGTTCGCCCCTTATCTGACAATCCCATTTGTGATACTTTAGCATCACTGATACAAATTGCAGCGTTTAATGTTTCCAGCTTATCCCATAATGCCGCCACTGTAACCCGGTTTTCAACAATATGTCCCAGTTCATTAAACTCGGTATCTGCACAATCAAAATGTAATTCACCATCGGCTTTAGCATCCCATACTCTCATCTCTTTATAGGGACTGACTCCACGCTCAACCATGCCAGGCCAGACATCTAAAGCTTCAAAAATATTTTGCGATGCTTTCGTTAATGCTGAAACCCGTAGATCTACTGAATTATCCGTCCATTGTCTTTGTGGATTAAAGACATCTAACAGAGCCACATTAACACCACCCTGTGCCATAGCACATGCAGCTGTTGCGCCGACCAGACCACCACCGACAATAATAACTTCAAAGTGTTTTTGACTTTGCTCTGCTGTATTCATTGTCTATGTCCAATTCTTGGCAATCGTCCTGCCAACCCCATAGCATGCTTAGCTAATAAGGATTTAGCAATGGGAATATGATCCAGCACTGCCAGACTGATACTTCTGGCTACCGCAACAGGCAACCAGTCAGTAGAAAATATTTTAACCAGGCCATCAGTAAAACGGATAGTGAGATTATGGTCTTTTTCTCTTAACTCGGCATAACGCTGTAAAAAATCTGCATCGCCTATATCTGCTTTTTTTTGCTGTTGCTTTAATAACATTTCGGCCAATTGCACCACATCTCTAATACCCAGATTAAATCCTTGTCCGGCAACTGGATGTAACTGATGCACTGCATTGCCAATAATAACGACTCGCCCCGAAATCATTTTTTCTGCCCGAATAAGGCTTAGAGGAAATGCTCTGCGAGGTGCTGACAATGTTAATTCACCTAAGGCATAGCCAAAGCATTGTTGTAATTGTTGTAAAAACACCGTTTCACTACTCGACATTAAGTCTTCTGCCTGTTCTTTTCTGCGTGTCCAGACAATTGAACATTCTTCATTATTTACCGGTAATACCGCAAGCGGCCCCGATTCAGTAAAACGCTCAAAAGCGGTGTTATTATGGGGTAATGAAGATTTAACGGTGGTGATTAATGCAGTCTGGTCATATTCGGTAATCTGTTGTGGAATCTCCAGTAATCGGCGCACAGTCGATTGCCCACCATCGGCACCGACCACTAACTTGACTGATAAATTAATGGGTTTGTCATTTTCTTTCAGACTCAGATGAACTGCTTTCTTATCTGAGATAAGTCCAGTAATACGTCCAGGGCATATTTGTGTTACTTCTGTATTGCCAAGCAACTCCGCCAGATAGCCTTCAATATTTCTGGCACTAATCACATAACCCAGCGCTTCCACTTGCTCTTTTTTAGCGGATAAACGCGTCTTGCCGAAATGTCCTCGGTCTGAGATATGAATATTTTTAATGGCCGTCGCTTTATTTTTAATACCGTCCCAGGCATCCAGGGCTTGCAATAATTTTATTGTCCCTGCCGATAAGGCCAGTGCCCTGTCGCCAGCCGGAGAATTTTGTATTTGTTCTCTAGTACTGGCTTCAACCAGTGCAATGCGCAAACCTGAATCTTTCAAGGCCAATGCCAGACTATTGCCGGCCAGACCTCCACCTACAATTAAAATATCATAATCATATTGCATTAACTGACCTGCATTAAATTTTCAATCTCATCAATTTCTTTAACAAGGCTCTGTGTCAAGACTTCGTGACCTTGCTGTGTCACTAGCACATCATCTTCAATTCGAATACCTATACCTCGCCATTTAGCGTCTACCTTAGTGCAATTTTTCGGAATATATATGCCCGGCTCGACAGTGAGCACCATACCGGGCTCAAGCAGTCGCCATTCATCATTCAGTTTATAATCACCCACATCATGCACATCCATACCTAACCAGTGCCCTATTCTGTGCATATAAAACTGCTTATACTTTTCATCCTTGATCAATTTAGAAATACGCCCTTTCAGTAGACCTAATTCAACCAATCCCTTGGTGATGACTTCAACCGATGCATCGTGCGCCTTATTCCAGGGATTGCCCGGTTTAATTTGTTCAAGCGCTGCATATTGTGCATCCAGAACCAATTGATATAATTTCTTTTGGGCAACACTGAATTTACCCGATATAGGGAAAGTACGGGTTATATCGGATGCATAGTGATCACATTCCACACCGGCATCAATCAGTAGTAAATCACCTTTTTTTAATTTATCTTTATTTTCTACATAATGCAGCACACAGGCATTTTTTCCGCCCGCCACAATAGAAGGATATGCCACTGCACGAAGCCCTTGCTGCATAAACTCATGGACTATTTCTGACTCCATTTGATATTCGTACATGCCCGGGGTGCAGTTTTGCATGGCACGGGTATGCGCTTGACAAGAGACCTCGGCAGCTCTGCGCATTAATTTTAATTCTGCGGTACTTTTAAATAAGCGCATTTCATGCAAAATATGCTCCAGGGAAACCAATTCACCTGGCGCGTTAACTCCATTTCTGGATTGCTTTTTTAGATGATTAATCCATTCTAAAATCTGATGGTCTAAATCACCATCCTTACCCATCGGATAAAAAACTTTATGCTTGTTCTCCAGCATACCGGGTAAAATATCACCCATATCATCAATAGGGAATGAATCATCTGCATCGTAATGGGCTGTGGCACCTTCAAGCCCTGCATACGCACCTTCCCAGAGTGCTTTTTTTTCATCAAATTCCTGACAAAATAGAATATACTCGCCCTGTTCCCTGCCAGGAATAAAGACAGCCAAAGAATGTGCTTCGCTAAAACCTGTCAAATAATAAAAATCACTGTCTTGTCTAAAAGGAAACTCAACATCCCGGTTTCTGGTATGGTGTGATGCGCTGGCTATTAAGGCAATATTATCTTTGCCTACTTGTTGCATGAGTACTTTACGACGTCGTTTAAATTCGTTTTGATTCATTGCTTGCTGTTGTTTTATCTTTCAGAAAATTGATTTTTAATCAGACTAACAGCCGCTCTTAAATATTCCTGAATTTCCATCAGTGCAGTTTCATGTTCATTACTTTCTTGTTCATCCATGTCCTCATCCGCATCCGTTTCTAATTTAGTAAATTCGATGATATCTTTCAGAGTTTCTGCTACTTCATCAGGCCATTGAGAAGATGACCGGCTGTATCCCACACCAAACAAAAAACCTTCGCACCAGGAACATATTGCTTTCAGTTGATAAGCTAAGGGTTCATCATCACCGGGTAGAAAAAGGTCATATCTAAACATATTCTCTTCTTCACTCAATAATTTTTGAGTTTGTTCAAAGAGGGCAACTAACACTGTTTTATCATCATCAAGCAGCACAATATCCTGTTTAAATAATTCAGCCAACCAGACAGTCGCTTCTATTTCATTGCCCATGCAAAGCATACCAGTTGCCAGACCATGTGCTTCTGCGGCGGTTAAGTCCGAATCATTTTCCTGAAAAATAGTGGTAATTGTTGAATAAGCCATTATTGAGAACAAAACTAAAAAAAAAGTCTGCTTATGCTAACATTGTTAGTTACAAACAGGAATTCTATAATGCCTGTTATTTGAATATACATTACCCATTTAAGAGCACCTCATGTCCAATTTAGAAAATGATTCGTCTACCGAATTAAAAGACCTTGAAGAAAAGCTGGATACCTTAATCGAAAAATACCAATCAACTGAAAAAGAAAATACTACGTTAAAAACAAAACAGAATGAGCTGGTCAGAGAAAAAGCAAAACTGCTGGAAAAAACCACCATTGCCAGAACCCGGGTAGAAGCTATGATTACCCGATTAAAATCAATGGAACACGGTATATGAGCACAAAACCACATGCTGTCTCAATCAATATACTCGGCAAAGATTATCGCGTTAGCTGTGCCAAAGATGAACAAGAAACTTTAATTCGCTCAGCCCAGGAGCTTGATGAGCAAATGCGAGAAATTCGTGACTCTGGTAAAGTCAATGGTATGGATAGAATTGCGGTC
Source organism: uncultured Methylomarinum sp. (assembly GCA_964506335.1). GTDB lineage: Bacteria > Pseudomonadota > Gammaproteobacteria > Methylococcales > Methylomonadaceae > QPIN01. The sequence goes on from CAZDMC010000065.1 coordinate 8,216, forward strand.
ATGGCAGCCTTAAATTTGACTAACGAATTGCACCTTGCCCAAAGAAAAAACCCGTCACCTATTAGCAATATTGCTACTAAATTAGCTAATTTGCGCAATAAAATAGAAATTGTTTTAGAAAATCATTAAATCTAGTTAGAATACCAAGTTATATCTCCTGCAGCGTTCGATTAGTACTGGGTGTTTCCTGAACCTGTTTTTACCCAGGAAGTTGATTCTAGTAATGGTCTGCATGCCTG
>CAZDMC010000066.1:0-8372 GCA_964506335.1 uncultured Methylomarinum sp.
TTATACTTCGCGCGGTCACGACTGCGGATTTCTAACCGCTGAGTTTTTGCCGATAGCTGCGTTGCTGAAACAGTTGCGTAGCTAGCTATGCGCCCATTTCAGCGCCTTGCTATCAACAAAAATCAGCAGCTTATAAATTCCGCATCCGTGGCCGCGCGAAGTATACCGAAGTTATTCCGTGCGCGTTCTTTAGCAGCGACGCAGTATATACTCTTCACGCTCAAGAATACCCTTTTTAGCAGGCAGCTTATGGCAATGGGCGTTGTTGTAAAGCATTGAAATAGATTGCTATTCCTGCTGTTTTACGCCTAGCCCATCACAATAAGCTACGCACTAAAATGGGGTGTTCTTAAACGCAAAGAGTATAATAACTTTTATTAGAGTAGCAGATTATAAAATGGCAATTGTTTTATCAGCAGAATACCAATAAATTTAGCAAAGAGTCAACCCATATGGCAGTAGGTAATATTTATTTTCCCGACATGAATAAAATTTCAGGGATTAAATTAGGCAGTAGTAATGCAGGTATCAAGCAAACTGAAAGAGATGATGTTCTGGTCATAGAAATGGTAGAGGGTGCGACTTGTGCCGGTGTTTTTACCCAGAATGCATTTTCTGCGGCACCGATACATATTGCTAAAGACCACTTACAAAATAATCCACGATGGTTATTGATTAATTCAGGCAATGCCAATGCAGGAACGGGAGAGCAAGGAATGCATAATGCCGAGGAATGTTGCCTGTCTTTGGCTACTTTGACTGATGGCGAAGCCTCTCAAGTCCTGCCTTTTTCCACAGGTGTTATTGGTGAAAATTTACCGCTAGAAAAAATTAAAAAAGTCTTGCCGCAAGCCTTGAATAAGCTACAAGAAGATAATTGGTATCAGGCGGCACAGGCTATTATGACTACAGATACCTTTGCTAAAGGCGTTTCTTCAGTCGTTGAAATAGCAGGGCATGCAGTCACAATTAGCGGTATTTCAAAAGGGGCAGGGATGATTCAGCCTAATATGGCAACGATGCTGGGTTTTGTGGCGACAGATGCAAAAATCAGTCAATCATTATTACAGCAATGTTTATCCAAAGCGGTAGAGCAATCTTTCAATCGTATCACAGTTGATGGCGATACTTCGACCAATGATGCCTGTATTTTAATGGCTAGTGGCCAGTCTTTAGCCCCTGAAATTATCCTGGATAGTCACAGTTATACTGCTTTTTCAAAGGCTGTGACAGATGTCTGCATGCAATTAGCCGAATTAATTGTCAGAGACGGGGAGGGTGCAACAAAGCTTATGCGAGTGTGTGTTGAACAAGCCCTAGATGACAAGGAAGCTGTTTTAGTCGGAAAAACAGTGGCGCATTCACCGTTAGTAAAAACAGCTTTTTTTGCCAGTGACCCTAACTGGGGGCGTATTTTAGCCGCAGTAGGACGTTCTGAAATTGAGCAAATGGATTTGCAGAAGATTGAAATTTATCTGGATGAAGTGTGTATCGTTAGCAATGGAGGCCGCTCTGAATCATATCGTGAAGAGCAAGGACAACAAGTGATGAACCGGGAAGAAATTACTATTCGAATTGTTTTAGGACGTGGAAATGCAAAACAGCAGGTTCTGACTTGTGATCTTTCCTATGACTATGTTCGCATTAATGCAGAATATAGAACGTGAACCCCGAATTTTTACACGTTGCAGTAGGCGTTTTACGAGATAAATCAGGGCGAGTTTTGATTGCTTTAAGGCATGATACAGCTTATCAAGGTGGTCTATGGGAATTTCCAGGTGGTAAGGTTGAAGCAGGAGAATCTGTTGAACAGGCTTTATTCAGAGAGCTTAAAGAAGAACTTAATATTTCAGTGCAGAAAGTGGCTCCGCTGATACGGGTAAGGCATCAATATTCTGATTTAAAGGTACATCTTGATGTTTGGACAATTCTGGATTTTTCAGGCGAAGTCATGGGCTCTGAAGGACAAAGAATCCAATGGGTTTTTCCTGATCAGTTAACTGGATATTCATTTCCTGAAGCTAATAATCCAATTGTTAGTGCCGTTAGATTAGCCGATGAATATGCTATTTTAAATAGCACAGAGGAGGATGATTTGGCGGAGCAACTTAATATTATATTGGATAGAGGCGTTAAATTAATTCAGGCAAGGATTAAGTTATTACCTGAGGATGCTGTGACTCATTTTTTTGAATGGGCGATGCCTTTATGTCAGGAAAAAGGAGTGCAGTTGTTAGTTAATTCAGCGGTTAATGGTGCTAAAAAGGTCAATGCTGACGGGATTCATTTGACAGGGGTAGATTTGTTAGCCTTAAAAACAAAGCCGGAAAATTATGCCTGGGTTGCGGCATCTTGCCATAATTTGATTGAACTACAACATGCAGAATCAATTGGAGTAGATTTTGTGGTACTTGCACCGGTATTATCAACCAAAACACATCCATGCACCAAACCATTGGGCTGGGCTAAATTCCAACAATTAACAGAAATGACTAATTTGCCTGTTTTTGCATTAGGTGGTTTGAAAAAGACCGATAAAGTTGATGCAAAAATGGCGGGGGCTCAAGGTATAGCCGGTATTAGTGTATTTTTGGATTTAGCGTAGTAATAAGTCAAATTCAACTGACTGAGGGTCAATAGATTCTCCTGGAATTGTTTTCTCTTCTGCTGCCCATTCCCCTAGATCAATTAATTTACAGCGTTCGCTACAAAAAGGTTTGCTTTTTTGTTGAGCATTCCAGGTGACTTGCTTTTGGCAGTTTGGGCAATGAACAACAATTTCTTTTGTTGAACTATTTTGATCTTTTTTTACAGTAGGCATCGTGTTAATGAAAAAGGGACGTTTTCAGCAAATTGACTCGGACGATTATTGTCAGATGAGGTTTTCATAAAGCGAATAGTAAAGCGGTGTTTGCCACCACTGATTTCGGCAAAGCAAGGTAAAGGTTTTTCAATGGCAACGATTAACAACTGATAAGGCTGGCTTTTATCGAGTGCTAATTGAAAAAAACCAGATTCAGCCACCTCCTGAGTGGGAATGCTACTTTGCCTGATAAAGTCGAGTATTAAATTGATTGCTTTGCGAATATCTACAAAAGGCCGGGTCCAGTGAGATAAATCATCGGTTTGGTTGCTGTTATCTTGTTCCAGCCAGTAGTGAAATGCAGGCAAATCAAAAGAGCAGGTACCACCCGGTATTGAACTGCGTTGTGAAATGCTCTGAAATAAGTCACTTTCCATTACGTTTACGCCTATTTTGCCATTGGCCTGATATAGTTTTTTACTGATAATACTGAAGTCATTGAGGATATTTTCCAGTTTTTGAGTATCAACCGCTTGACTGCTGGCAATTTTATTCAGAACTTTAGCGTGTCGGTCGATTTCTTTCAGTAATTCAGATTTTAAGTCATTCCGGCTAAATATCATTAAAATATCAAGTAAAACTGAAATTGCTGCACGTTTATCAAATATAGTGCTACCACTCATAAAATGATCAAGTTGCAATAAAAGCTGTTCAAGTCGTATGAAGACACGGATTCTTTCATTAAGAGGGAATTCATAGAGGGTATGTGTTTTCACCAACGGGCGTTCCTAAATGTTGCTCAATAGTAAGTACTGATTGTGAAGCTTTTTCACTTGATCTGCAAGTGCAGAAATGGATTTTGTGTTATCAATAATATCTTGCGCATGTCTTAGTCGGTATTCTCTGGAAACCTGGCTGTTAATAATAGCTATAATCTGGGTTGGTGATAATTTGCTTCTTTCTTTTACCCGTTTAATTTGAGTTTCAAGCGGGCAGTCAACAATCAATATTCGATCAACAAATGATGACATCCTGGTTTCCATTAATAAAGGAATACAAAGAATACTATAGGGCGATGTCTGGCGGATAAAATCAGAGTGCATCTGCTGATAAACAAGAGGATGTAAAATGTCTTCCAGCTGCTTCTTTTTATCTATATTAGAGAATATTATTTGTCTGAGTGTCTCTCTATTTAATGAATCATTATCATTAAAAACAATATTTCCAAAGGCTTCACGAATGAGAGACAGCGCGGGTTGCTTAGGTTCTACTAGCTGGTGAGCAATAATATCGGCATCAATAATAGGGATATTATATTGACTGAAAAGTGTGGCTATTGTTGATTTGCCACTGCCTATACCGCCTGTTAAACCAATTTTCAACACTGAGTTTACATGCCTATAGCACTCAGATAAAGGGTGTTAATTTGCTCGCCCCAGACTAATGCTAACCATCCGGCTGCCGCTAAATAGGGGCCAAAGGGAATAGCGGTGTTACGATCTTTTTTTGCAAAAATAATCATTGAAATGCCAATGACAGCACCGACTAAAGATGACAAAATAATTATGATGGGCAAGTATTGCCAGCCTAACCATGCACCCAGCAAGGCCAGTAATTTAAAATCTCCAAACCCCATGCCTTCTTTGCCGGTAACGATTTTAAACAGATAATACACAGTCCACAGACTCATGTAACCGGCGATAGCACCTATAATGCTGGATACAGGATCGGTATAAATTGCAAAGATACTTAATAACAAGCCTAGCCATAATAAAGGTAAATTTATAGAGTCAGGTAGCAACTGATGATCAATATCAATAAAACTTAACGCGATTAAAGACCAGGTTAATAATAAGGCAAAAAACATGGCTGCACTATAGCCAAAATGACAGGCTACGATAGCTGAGGTGATTGCGGTAAAGCTTTCGATAATAGGATAGCGTAGTGAAATATGCGTTTTACATGACGCACATTTTCCGCCTAAAATTAAATAACTGATAACGGGTATATTTTGGTAAGGCTTTATTGCCGTGTGACAGTTTGAGCACTTAGATGGAGGCCGCATCAAATTAAAAGGCTCACTTGTTTCTTTTGCCGGTTCTAATTCAAGATATTCAGTGCATTCTTTTTTCCATCCCTGATCCATCATAACAGGAAGCCGATATATGACCACATTTAGAAAACTGCCAATCATTAAACCAATAATGAAAACCAGGCTAGTGAGTAGCAGGGGTGAAGACTGAAGGATAATATGTAAATCTTGCATGTGATGTAGAGAGAGTTTGATGAAAGTAATATTTTGCTAAAACTTGCAACATTCATCACATCCTTGTGCTTGAAAGTTTTGGCTAATTAACCGACCGCTGCACCTAATTTAAAAATAGGCAGATACATGGCAACGATTAAACCACCGACCAATACTCCCAGAATAACCATAATAAGGGGTTCCATTAAACTGCTCAGATTATCGACCAGGTTATCCACTTCTTCTTCGTAGAAATCAGCGACTTTATCCAGCATCTTATCAATAGAGCCTGATTCTTCACCAATAGCAACCATCTGTATGACCATATGTGGAAATACTTCGACTTGCTCCATTGAAAATTGCAGACGTTGCCCAGTGGATACATCATCACGTATTTTCATAACAGCTTCATAATAAACAATATTACCACAAGCACCGGCTACCGATTCCAGTGCTTGAACCAGAGGTACCCCAGCCGCTGACATGGTAGCTAGAGTACGGGCAAAACGAGCCAGCGCTGATTTATTCAGAATCATGCCGATAACGGGGATTTTTAGCAAGGTTTTGTCAATAAAATGTCTGAATTTTTGTGAGCGTTTTTGAAAAAAAGCATAGACACGGAAAAGGATGAATAGAACGCCTAAAACTGCCCACCACCAAGCCTGAGCCCATTCTGACAGACTGATGACAAATTTTGTAAAAGCGGGTAAATCAGCACCAAAACTTTGGAATAAATCTTCAAAAACAGGGACAACAAATATTAATAAGACAGCGGTGACTATAAAGGCCACAACAAGTACTGCGACTGGATAAGTCAGTGCTTTTTTTACTTTTTTCTTGATGGATTCTGATTTTTCTTTATAGGTGGCGATTTTATCCAGCAGTGTATCAAGTACACCGGCCTGCTCACCTGCTTCAACCAGGCTACAAAAAAGGTCGTCAAAATAAAGATATTTTTTCCTGAGCCCCTCTGCAAGTGTATCGCCTCCTTCAATATCTGCCTTAATTGATAATATCATTTCAGCCATACTTGGATTTTCATGGCCTTTTCCGATAATATCAAAGGACTGTACCATGGGGACACCCGCATCTAACATAGTGGCAAGCTGGCGTGCAAAAATAGCAATATCTCCCGGCGTGATTTTTTGAGTTCTAGGTGAAAATAAAGGCTTGGGTTTTTTCTTTATTTTGAGTACACGAACACCCATTTTCCGTAAATCTGTGCGTGCAACTATCTCGTTTTTTGCACTGATTCGACCGCCTGTTTTATTGCCTGCTTTATCTTTTCCTTCCCAGACAAAATCTATCTGTATTAATTTATCGGCCATATTTATTCCTCAATTATCCTATCGATTTCTTCAAGACTGGTTATACCTTGCCGTACTTTGTCAAGACCGGAGGCTCTTAAATCGTTAATCCCTTCAGTTTTGGATAATTCAGCCATCTCCATTGCATTGCCTCCACTGAGTATAAGAGCTCGCATTTTTTCTGAGATTGGCATTACCTGATAAATACCCACACGGCCTTTATAACCATCATTGCAGCGATCACACCCAACCGGCAGATAGATTTTTAAGTTAGAAAGTTCTGCTTTTTTAAAGCCGGCATCAAGATAGATTTTTTCAGGATAATCCGCTTCTTTTTTGCAGTGTTCACAGAGCCTTCGACCCAGCCTTTGTGCCATAATTAAATTGACTGCCGAGACGATGTTAAAAGGTTCAATACCCATTTGCAACAAACGATTAATAGTTTGAGGGGCATCATTGGTATGTAAGGTTGAGAGCACCAAGTGACCTGTCTGAGCCGCTTTTACCGCAATACTGGCGGTTTCCAGGTCACGAATTTCCCCTACCATAATAATATCGGGATCTTGCCTAAGAAAGGCTTTTAAGGCTTCGGCAAAAGTTAAACCGGCTTTAACATTCATATTAACCTGGTTAATCCCTTCGACGGTTATTTCAACGGGGTCTTCAGCGGTAGAAATGTTGCGTTCGATTTTATTGAGAATATTGAGTCCGGTATATAGAGAAACTGTTTTTCCGCTGCCTGTCGGGCCGGTGACCAGTACCATGCCATAAGGGCGATGTATGGCATGAAGAAAAAGTTTTTGCTGTGCGGGTTCAAAGCCCAGTTTTTCAATGCCAATTTGGGCACTAGTGGGATCCAGAATACGCAAAACCACTTTTTCACCAAACAAGGTTGGACAGGTGTTGACACGAAAATCAATGGCGGTATTTTTGGATAGATGCATTTTAATACGGCCATCCTGAGGGACGCGTCGTTCAGCAATATCCATTTTCGACATCACTTTTATTCTGGATATAATTCTGTGGGAAATATTCGAGGGTGGGCTGGCGGCTTCATAGAGTATGCCATCACCTCTATAACGGATACGAAATTTTTTTTCGTAAGGTTCTAAATGAATATCTGAAACGCCTTTTTTGATAGCATCAAGTAAAATTTTATTAACATAGCGGACAATGGGGGCTTCATCAATTTCAGAGGTATCAGCTTCAGATGGTGCTTCATCGCCTCCAGATATATCAATATTCTCAAGGTCTTCATCCAGCAAATCAGAGATGGATGAATCTGCAGCAGTAAGCGAACTTTCAATGGCTTTAGTTAATTTGTCTTCCTCAACTAATATGGTTTCAGTATTGTGCCGAGTATGGAATTTAATTTCATCTAAAGCTTGAAAATTAGTGGGGTCTGATACGCCAACGAATAGTCGATTACCTCGTTTAAACAAAGGTAAGGCATGATGATCTCGAATCAGTTTTTCACTGACCAGGCTTACCGGTAAAGTGTTAATTTCAATAGCATCTAGATCGAAAAAAGGGACACCAAATTCGAGCGAGGCAATGGATGCAATTTTTTTACTCTCTACAATTTTATTAGAAACCAGATAACTGATTAAAGATGTTTTCTTTTTTTGGGCTTCCTTGGCGTGCATTTTTGCATTGCTTTCGTCTAAAACACCTTCTTTAACCAGGCATTTTATAAGGCCGCCAAATTGTAATTCTGTAGAGGTTGTTGCCATTAGGGTATATAAAAAGATTATTTGTTTTTAATTAGCAGTAAAGCAAATATAGATGAAATAAGCCATTTGTCTACTAAGCTCGAAGATCAAAAGCCGATTGTATTATAAAAATATGAGTAACTATTCATCATGATTTTGCCATGGATGTATTTACGCATCCTGATAAATCAATAAGCTACACTCCTGGCTTCACATTCGCTGAGTAGATACAAATATGATATCTAAATAGTCTAAGAAAATATTTACTTTCAATTCTAGTTCTTCAGTGATTCCTTTTTTATCTT
>CAZDMC010000067.1:0-1685 GCA_964506335.1 uncultured Methylomarinum sp.
CCTTATCAAGAAGAATAACTTCCATCTTTAATACCCCTTACATCGATATATATCGTATACTGAAGAACTATTCAGTTCTTACTTTATTTAAAAATTTACTTCGTAAATCGAGCCAGACATCAACTACGCCGACAATAATAACTACTGCAATTGTATGTGGAATTAATATTAGCGTTATATACAACATGGGTACTAAAAACCGCTTCATTTTCATTGTTGAAAAAGCGACATGTATTATTGCCGTACCTATAAATGTATACAAAACCACAAACAAAATCGTTATATTCCAGCATATTTCAGAAATAACACCCGACATCAACCAGGCAAGCATAAAAACCAGAATACTCGCTAAAGCCAGTTTAGTCCGTACTTTAAGCGTCAAATATTCTTCTCTGAAACCACCGGGGTTATAAAGTGCTGCTTGCCACATCCTCGCCAAAAACAGACCAAATAATAATCCGTAAATAGTGCCAGCAGCAATGGCTCCTGTCATATAATGAGAGAAAACCTGAATTGATTGCCTGATTTCATCAACTGGCATATCAGCACCGCTATCCAGCATGGGCTTAATCATCGTTTCTAGTACAACTTTCCATAGTGAAGCCGGTTCACTGACAACAATATAAAAGCCTATTACAGCGACGATACCCAGGATGACAGCCATTTCTATAGCAACAGATAAGTGTTTGCCCTCTCTTAATACAATTGAAATCACCCATATAGGTAACCATAAGACCAAGCCATAAAGCAAAGCAAACTGAAAACTGCCGAATAGAAAAAACCCAAGCAATGCTGCCGAAAGACAAGCACAAATCAGCACATAAAACCCTTCAGATGCGCCTCGCCTTAAAGTAACTAATGCTACTGCAGCTGAACTCACAATACTGACAGGCGGCAACATCAATGACAACAAGGCGAGTGATGATGCAACCATCATGGCTTGCATTCTCCCTCTCATTATATAAGCAGCCAAAAAATTCACGTCGCCAGTCCTGTTATTTGTGTGCGTCGCAATAAGGCAATAAAGCAACATAACGTGCTTGCTTTATTGCTGTTGAAAGCTGCCTTTGATACTTCGCCGGTGTGCCTGTAATACGACTAGGAACAATTTTGCCTGTTTCTGTAACGTATTCCCCTAACAAATCAAGATTTTTATAATCAATCTCTGGAGAGCCTTTTTCACCAAAACGACTCATTTTTTTATGTCTCATGTTACTTGCCATGATAATCCTCTTAATCTTTATTGCTGTTATTCAGAATCAGTTGAAGTTTCTTTCGAAGTTTCAGCGGGTTCAGTCTTAACCGCCTCAGCAGGTTTACTTTCAGCCGCTTTTTGTTCAGCTACTCTAGTTTCTTTTGCTTTGGTTTCGGCTACTTTAGCTTCTTCTGCTTTAGCTGAAGCAATTAGAGAAGCGGTTGTTACTGCTTCTTTTTTTGCTATCGTCATACTACGCAAAATAGCATCATTAAAACGAAAACCACGTTCGAGTTCTTCTAAAGTCGCTTGATCACATTCCACATTCATCAACACATAATGTGCTTTATGAATTTTTTTTATGGGATAGGCTAAATGCCTGCGTCCCCAGTCTTCAAGACGATGAATTTGACCTTTTGCTTCTTCAATAGTTGCTTTATAACGATCAATCATTGCTTGAACCTGAGAGCTTTGATCAGGGTGTACTAAA
>CAZDMC010000067.1:1695-5931 GCA_964506335.1 uncultured Methylomarinum sp.
TTCATAATGTCGCATTTTTTCTCCTTTCGAAACAAGCCTTCTACCTTGTTTATTGTACAAAATAGTAAAGCAAGGATGGAGCAAAGAACTCCGATGAACCGGCTATTATAGTTTTTTCTCAACTATTTGCAAAACTTTTTATCCAGCCAAAATAATAAAGAACAAAAATACCTTATACATCGTGAGTAATTGCCTGAGTATATTCGTATAAATTGCTCAAAGCATCATATTTCTGTTTTTCTGATTGATACTTATTCAAATATGAATCAAGTACAGTAAAGTAGTCGCTCATATTGCCCCCAAAAATTGTCTGCCGATATTTTAGCCATTTATCTTGTTCAGCAGTGCTTAAAGACTGAGGAAAATTTCTGGCTCGATACCTAAAAAACAGCTCTGTGAAACGCTTATCTGAAACTGTAAATTTTTCTGTCGCTAGTTTTTCAGCAGATAAACTGCGGATTTTTTCAAATACTATCTTATCTTTATGTGAAAAAAAACCATCATATATCATCGTATCAACATTGCCTTTATTATCAAATGTCCTTTCCTGTTGATACACTTGTTTTATTACATCGATTACTTTCGAGCTATTTTTTAAAGTTTTCAGGTTTTGTTGACAAACTTTTCTGTCAATGCCTAAGCGTTCTGCATTTTCTGGCAATAATGTTTTTTCCGTGGCTAAAAAAGGACATTTATTAATATGAACCAGTTTTAAAGGGATGGGTAATTTACCATTGAGCTGATCCCTTTTGGTATATAGCCTCTCTGTTATTTCATCCGAAGATAAATCTAACAAGGGAGAAATGTTTTGCGATAAATCCACTACCACCACGGCATTGGTATTCACTGGATGCCATAAAATGGGCGCTACTAGTGAGATATTTCCCTTAATGGCTCCAAACATGCCTGAAACATGCACCAAGGCTTGCATCAATTCACAATTTATCAGCAACTTGACTTTATTCTTATTTCTCAGATCAAAATAGTACTTAAAAAGTCGGGGGACTTTTTCTTTAATTAACCTGGCTATGGCAATAGTTGCATAGACATCAGACGTCGCATCATGCGCCTGTTCATGACTTATCCCATTAGCCTCCGTTAATAACTCCAGACGAAAGCTAGGCTGTCCCTGTTCATTTTTTGGCCAGTGAATACCCTCAGGGCGCAAGGCATAAGTTGCTCGAACCAGATCAATAATATCCCATCGTGAATTTCCATTTTTCCATGAATATTCATAAGGATCATAAAAATTTCTATAAAATATGTTTCTGGAAAACTCGTCATCAAAGCGAATATTGTTATAACCGACAACGCAGGTATTTGCTTGCGAAAATTGTTGATTGATTCTACCGGCAAACTGAAACTCAGGCACACCCTCAGTTTGAGTTTTTTTTGGAGAAATACCGGTAATAACGACCGTTTCAGGATCAGGAAGATAATCGCCGCTTAACTGACAATAAAACATATCGGCTTGCCCGATAATATTAAAATTCAAATCAGTGCGGATTCCGGCAAATTGTGAAGGTCTGTCTAAAGCCGGTGCTAAGCCCCAGGTTTCGTAATCATGCCAGTAAAAACTCGCTTGTTGCGTTTGCACGGCTATTCAACTAAAAATTAGAGTATTATATATATTCACCGAAACGACCTGTCTTAGAATTCTGATAGCAAACGCTGGACTAAATACACTTCTCGCGGTTACCGGATATGGATTTATTATCAAATAGAAACTAATGCTTTCAAAACATCGGTTCTGCTGACCATCCCTACTAAATTTGTATGCTCAAAAACAGGATAAGCCCTGACTGATGAGTTCTGAAATTTTTCTGCAAGATCAACAATACTGGTTTCAACACTGACTGATGATAAATCCTGGCTCATAAAATCAGCTACTTTTCCACTCATACCTTGATTGTAAGAAGTTTCCAGCACCACTTTCATGCAATCTTTTTCTGAAAACATACCTATAAATTTCCCAGAATCATCAAGTACCGGTGCACTGGTAATTTTATGATCCAGCAATTGCTTTATAGCGACTGCAACATCAGCATCGTGTTTTAAAGTCATTACACGAGTAGTCATATAATCGGCAGTTGTAATTTTTGCTAGCATTAATTATCTCCAATTTAACCCAAACAGCTGACAATAAAATATATCTATAATGACGGCTATTTTATTTTTGCAAACTGCATTTTTCAATGATTGATTTTTGGTAATTTTATTACTGTGCTTTTGCTATACTCCGCGCGGTCACGGATGCGGAATTTATAACGTGTTGATTCTTGTTGATAGCAAGGCGCTGAAACGGGCGCATAGCAGGCTATGCAACTGTTTCAGCAACGCAGCTATCAGCAAGAATCAGCCGTTAGAAAACCGCAGTCGTGACCGCGCGAAGTATAATACGCCGAGCAATGTTATTCATTGACTATTGAGACATTAAGCTCACAATTTCCTTGTTCAGCATCCATTTTCTTTCTTTTATCACATTTTTCGACACAAACACAACTACCCTTACTTACCCCACCACAGGAACCTTTAATTGCCCGACGTCCAAACATCACGCCCACCGCCATAATAGTCATTACTATCAACATAAATGCAAATGTCGCTAAAAAATAACTCATAGTGTCACCTTATCTAAACCAACTAAAAAACAAACCTTTACTGAAATCGTGCTATAAAAGCTGATGAAGCCTTTTCCATAAACCCATCCGTTGTCTTAATTATAAACAAAGCAGCAATATCCTTTTCTTCTGCTATCTGATAACCCTGTTCCGAACCTAAAACCATTAATGCCGTAGCCAATGCATCTGCTGTCATTGTAGTATCGCTCAATATGGTGACAGATGCCAGCTTATGAGTAATTGGTCTCCCTGTACGAGGATCAATTGTGTGTGAGAAACGCACATTATCCAGCTCAAAATAATTTCTATAATCGCCTGATGTTGCTAAAGAAATATTACTTAAAGACAGCACCTTTTGAATTACCCTGGCTTCTGCTGTAGGCTTTTCTATCGCAATCCGCCAAGGCTTATTCGATAAATTTTTTCCTTTAAGCCTAAGTTCGCCCCCAATCTCAACCATATAATCCATTATTCCTTGTTGCTCTAATAACAAGCCGACCTGATCTACTGCATAGCCTTTTGCTATAGCCGATAAATCCAGATATAAACCTGGAATTTCTTTCTTAATTTTTGAAGCTTTGTCGTCTAATAATAAATACTCAGAACCTGTTTTTTTTAACGCTGCTTCAATCACTTTACTTTCTGGTGCTTTATAAGACATCGCATCAGAACCAAATCCCCATAAATTAACAATAGAACCGACCGTTATATCAAAAGCACCCTGAGTTAATTGATTGATCCTTTTTGCTTCTTTTAAAACCGAAAATAAAGACCTGGAAACAACTTGCCACTGTGTAGACTGGCTACGATTAAATTGCGATAGTTCAGAATCTGCTTTATAGGTAGACATTTGTCTATCTAGCTTATCTAACAGACTTTTAATTTGAAAAATTAGTTCATCTTTATTGAGTGAACCAGATATCGAAGATAACTTGACAGTATAGCTAGTACCCATAATCGCATCAGAAAAATGCACGGGGTATAAGTTTTCTTTAGCTGGAAAATCACAAGCACTCAAATAAACGAAAAAAATTACAGCTATTAAATTTCGCTTCACGACACTGAGAACTTCAAGCTAGCTGGAAAATTGAATGTAATTTAACACCAAAACTGATAGTGTAGGCTGGAAATCATTACGCCCCAGCCTACATCTATCAAACCTTATCAACCACCAAAATCATCTAGCATAATATTTTCTGGGTCTACCCCATTATCAATCAGCATGTTGATGACTGATGAATTCATAATAGGAGGTCCACATAAATAATATTCACAATCTTCTGGAGCTGGATGATCTTTAATATATTCTTCAAACAATACATTATGGATAAAACCGGTATAACCCTCCCAGTTATCTTCGGGTAAGGCATCAGATAATGCAGTATGCCACTGGAAATTATCATTTTCCTTGGCCAGCATATCAAAATCTTCGATATAGAACATTTCACGTTTACTGCGTGCGCCATACCAAAAAGTCATTTTACGTTTTGATTTTATTCTTCGCAATTGATCAAAGATATGAGAACGCATAGGTGCCATACCTGCACCACCACCTACAAACACCATCTCTGTCTCTGTATCTCTGGCAAAAAACTCCCCATAAGGACCAGAAATA
>CAZDMC010000067.1:5944-8333 GCA_964506335.1 uncultured Methylomarinum sp.
TATCACCGGGTTTTAAATTAAAAATGTATGAAGACATAATACCTGGAGGCACACTATCGGGCGCACCAGGCGGTGGTGTAGCAACACGCACATTCAACATGATTTCTTTTTCTACCGGATAAGAAGCCATTGAATACGCGCGTAATGTTTCTTCTTTTACATCAGAAACGAAGCGCCATAAATTGAATTTATCCCAATCTTCGCGGTATTCCTCTTCAATATCCATATCCGAATATTTAGAAGTATGAGGCGGACATTCAATTTGAACATATCCCCCGGCACGGTAATCAATCACCTCACCTTCCGGTAAATCCAGCACTAATTCTTTAATAAAAGTGGCTACGTTTTCGTTTGATTTAACGATGCATTCCCATTTTTTAACACCGAACACACTGTCTTCAACTTCTATGTTCATATCGTGTTTAACGGAAACCTGACAGGAAAGTCGCTCACCTTCGGCCGCTTCTCTTTTAGTAATATGCGTTAATTCTGTGGGAAGAATTTCACCTCCACCGGAATGAATTTTCACCTTGCATTGTGCACAAGTTCCACCGCCACCACAGGCTGAAGGCACAAATAAATTAGCATCGGCCAATGCTGTCAGAAGTTTTGAACCCACAGGTACATGAATTTTCTTCTCATTATTGATCAGAATTTCAACATCCCCAGAGGCTACTAATTTACTTTTTGCACCGACAATAATAAATACCAGCGCAATCACGATTACCGTGAATACTATGACTCCTAATGCAATTTCAAGCATTATTAAATTCCTACAGTTGGATTCCAGAAAAAGCCATGAAGCCAAGAGACATCAGGCCCGCGCTAATAAATGTGATCCCCAGACCTTCTAAACCAGCCGGAATATCACTGTATTTTAGTTTCTCTCTTACACCGGCCATTACGGTAATAGCCAATGCCCAGCCAAAACCACTACCGACCCCATAAACCACACTTTGTGTAAAATCATAGTCACGCTCAATCATGAACAGACTTCCGCCTAAAATGGCACAGTTTACAGTAATCAATGGTAGAAATACGCCCAGAGCATGATACAAAGCCGGGAAAAATTTATCTAAAATCATCTCTAAAATTTGAACTAAAGCTGCAATCATACCGATACAGCTTAATAAGGCGAGAAAACTCAGGTCAACACCGGTAACACCCATCCATTCCAAGGCATCTTCTTTCAATAAGGTGTGGTAAATCAGATTGTTGGCTGGCACAGTAATAACCTGCACTACCATAACCGCAACACCCAATCCCATAGCCGTCGATATTTTTTTAGAAACCGCCAAAAAAGTACACATGCCCAAAAAGAATGCTAAAGCCAGGTTTTCAACAAATACCGCTTTGATAAATAAACTTACATATTCTTCCATTAGTGATGCCCTCCTTCGCCATGTGAAATAGCCATAATTTTAAAATCGGCTTTTTCATTTTGTACAGGTTTCCATTGACGGAATGACCAAATAATTAAGCCAATAATAAAGAAAGCACTTGGTGGTAATAACATTAAGCCATTAGGGTCATACCAGCCACCATCTTTAATTAATGGAAATATTTCCATGCCTAATAATTTACCTGAACCCAATAACTCTCTAAAAAAGGCCACAATAATCAGAATCAAACTGTAGCCCAAGCCATTACCAATACCATCAATAAAACTTTCTAATGGCGGGTTTTTCATAGCATAAGCTTCGGCACGCCCCATTACGATACAGTTAGTAATAATCAATCCGACAAAAACCGATAATTGCTTGCTAATGTCATAAACAAACGCTTTCAAGACCTGGTCTACCACAATAACCAGAGAAGCAATAATGGTCATTTGTACAATGATACGAATACTTCCAGGTATATGGTTTCTGATCGAACTAATGGCAGCACTTGAACATCCAGTAACCGCTGTTAAAGCTAAGGCCATAATCAGCGATGTAGACATTTGCGATGTTACCGCCAAGGCCGAACATATACCCAATACCTGTAAAGTAATCGGGTTGTCATTAACTAACGGATCCGTTAATACCTTTTTTGTTTCACTATTTAAAATAGCACTCATGACACCCCTACCCCTCTTTTCTAATCTTATCCAGATAAGGTGCAAAACCTTCTGCACTCATCCAGTATTTAACCATGTTACTCACCCCATTACTGGTCAGAGTTGCACCCGCCAACCCATCAACCTGGAATTCAGAACCTGCCTTATTAGTATCAACCACACCTTTTATTAATTTCAATATAGGCTCACCAGCATCGTTATAAACTTTCTTGCCTTTCCATAATGCACGCCAGCTAGGATTAACCACCTCACCGCCTAGTCCTGGTGTTTCAGCCTGGTCATAAAAGTTAATACTTTTAACTGTTTGGCCATCAGCCTCTAAAGCTA
>CAZDMC010000068.1:0-8204 GCA_964506335.1 uncultured Methylomarinum sp.
TATTTTTAGTAGAAGAACATTTAAGCCGAGCGATTCTGGAAGCCATTTCTGCTGCAGGGCAATTTGATTCCAGTCCCGGAACGGGCATTGCATTCCAGATTGATGTAGAAGATGCTATCGGCGTTATGCATCAAGTAGAAAAACTCACCCCAGTAGTAGAGGAAAAATTATGAGTGATAAGAAAGTCATAAGAGTACGTGACATCATGAAAAAGGACTTTGCCAGTATTGATGGTATTGCCACCATCAGTGAAGCACTGAATAAAATGAAAGTCCATAAAACCTCAGTATTAGTGGTTAATAAAAGGCATATTGATGATGAATATGGGCTGGTGACTGCAGGGGATATTGCACGGCATGTATTGGCCAAAGACAAAGCCCCTGAACGAGTTAATGTTTATGAAATTATGACAAAGCCGGTCATTTCCGTGCATCCGGCGATGGATATTCGCTATTGCTCACGACTGTTTGCCAGATACGATCTGGTACGAGCCCCGGTCTTAGATGATCGGGAAGTCATAGGTACTGTCAGCCCTAATGCGCTGGTACTGGAAGGGCTTTATAAAGCCATACAATAAAATAATTATTTGTGCTACATTAAAGTTATCTTGTTTTGATTTAAAAGTTAAGCTCATGCACCCCTATAATACCCGCAACAAATTCAGACAATAAAATCAAAACATCTTATTCCAATAAACCTAGAAAAATCCGTGCTCAACTGATTTTTCTAGGTTTATGCAAGGCATCTCATACGATAACAGTAATGTCACTATTATTAAAACCATCTGCAGGGTCGCCGAAAGTTTTAATCTGAAAACGGTAGCCGATGAGGTAGAAGAAAAATTTCAGCTGGATTTTTTAGCAACCCTCAATTGTAATTGTTATCAAAGTTATTTATCCTAGAAAAATCAGTTGAGCACGGATTTTGTGGAAAATCTGGGCGAAAAAGACAAAGAATGGCTCGAAAATAATGGCCATAGTCCTTATTGAGAGCTATTGTGCAGGATTTTTCGTCCAGATTTATTCACAAAACCGTGAAGCGAAAACCACTCACCGAATGGGTGAGCAATAAAAAACTGAGTAATACAGACTTTACTAGGGCTTATGCACAAGTGTAAGCGGTCAACTGATTTATCTAGGTTTA
Organism: uncultured Methylomarinum sp.; assembly: GCA_964506335.1. Lineage (GTDB taxonomy): Bacteria > Pseudomonadota > Gammaproteobacteria > Methylococcales > Methylomonadaceae > QPIN01. The sequence continues at coordinate 1,144 of CAZDMC010000068.1, forward strand.
TTCAGTCCGGCAGTGAATGCTGAAGAATTTTCATCCTTTAAGATGCGCCTCACTGTACAGAATGTGCAGCGCATCCGGAAAAATAAAACTAAGGAGCAAACATACCGCCGCCACCTTCTACTTCTGGCTCTGATTCCATAATAATGGCGTTAAGACAGTCCATAACACTCATTGTATAATTATTGTGTGCTTCCAGCATTTCTTGAGGTGAACCAAAAGTTGAACGTAATTCTTCAAAGGTTTTCTTTTTGTCTTTTGTTGTTTTCATCGACAACATTTTTGTATAGTTCTTATATGCTGTTAAACGATCAGGAACAATAGGAATAGCGCCCGGCATACCTTTTCCTGATAAATCCATGACGCAATCTGTCATACGTTCTGGGTCAATATTGTAATCTTTTACATCTTGTTCTGATTTCATATCAGCCAACACAGCTTCTCTGTATTCGGATTTTTCAGCGCAAGCCGTTAATAATAGGGTGCAAGTAAAAATAAGTACTAATTTGTTCATGATGTTATTTAATATTAAGAAAATGATATTTCGTTCATGGCTTGAGCAATCCAGGTTGAAGCTTCCAGGTTAATTTGTTTAGCTTTTTTACCCTTGCTTTCTATAGCGGGGCCAATTCTAACTTTAATGACACCCGGATATTTAAAAAAACTGTAGCGAGGCCAGAATTCCCCGGCATTATGCGCTATTGGAATAACCGGATATTCAGATTTTTGGGCTAACAGGGCACCACCAATACTGAATTCTTTGTCTTCTCCGGGTGCAGCACGAGTCCCTTCGGGAAAAACCACCACGACAAAACCTTCTTTAAGTCTTGCCGTTCCTTGTTCAACAATGATACGCAGAGCTGCACGTTTTTTGTCTCTGTCGATAGCAATGGGTTTTAATGTGGCTAATACCCAGCCACCTATAGGCATCCAGTTCAGAGATCGCTTGAGTACAGCGGTTTGTTTGGGTAAAAATAATCGTGTTGCTAATGTTTCCCAGGCAGATTGATGTTTACAAAGTACAATATAAGCCTGGTTTTTAGGTAAATTTTCCAGGCCTTCAACTTCGTGGCTCAGTCCGCAAAAGACTTTTGCTACCCATAAAACGGAAACAGCCCAGGCCATGGATAAATTATATCTCACTGAAAAAGGTAAAAAAATCGTTAACAGAATCACCGGGCCAAAAATTGGTACCGAGACCAGAATATACAAAAAGAAAATAGTAGCCCCAAAGTAGGCTCTAAAGTCATTTTTATGTGGTGATGAATTTTGCTGCGTCATAGAGGTTTTCAAAAATGGGATGCGTAATATCAGGGTTATTCTCTAAAGTCTTTTGTCCTTTACCGGTTTTAACCAATATAGGTTTAGCACCGGCAGCTTCTGCCGCTTGTATGTCAGCCAATTTATCGCCAATAAAATAAATATCTTTCAGTGTTATTTGTTTATCGTGGGCAAAGTCGTTTAATAATCCCGGTTTTGGTTTTCGGCATTGACAATTATCTTCAGGAAGATGAGGACAATAATAAATATTTTCAATCTCACCGCCTTTTGCCCGTGTTAAGCGATGCATTTTATTGTGCATTGCAGCCAGTATTGTTTCATCGTATAAACCTCTGCCTAACCCTGACTGGTTACTGATAACAACGACTTTATAATCGTTTTTCTTAAACAGGGCAATGGCTTCGAGACTCCCTGGAATAGGTATCCATTCATCTTCTGATTTTATATAATCGTCAGAATCGTAATTAATAACGCCATCGCGATCCAATAAAACGTATGCTTCTGCCATTACTGTAATTTAGAAATATCAGCAATCTCAAGAAACTGATTAGATAACATGGATAATAAGGCCAGGCGACTGGCACGTAATGATAAATCATCCGTATTCACCATGACGTTATCAAAAAAATCATCAACTACATCTTTTAACTGGGCAAGGCGAGTTAAAGTTTGCTGATAATTTTTCTGTTCTAATAAAGGCTGAATATCTGTAGCGGACTGAATAGCCGCTTCATGCAATTGTATTTCTTGTGCTTCAATTAAACCGCTGATTGAGCCAGTTGCCTGGATGTCAGATTTTTTAAGTATATTAATGATGCGTTTATTTGCAGCGGCTAAGCTTTTCGCTTCAGGCAGTTGTCTAAAACTTTTTACCGCTTGCAGACGTTGCATAAAATCTAAGGGTCTATGGGGTTTTACAGAAATAACAGCCTCAAACTCATCTGCGCTATGACCATGATCCAGACAATAACCTTTCAAACGATCAAAAACGAAATCAACCAGGGTTTGCAGGGTCTGGGTTTTATCAAATTGATGTTGATACTGAGCCAATGCAAAGCTAATAAGTTCAACAATATCTAAATCCAGCTTATTTTCGATAATGATTCTAAGAGAACCCAGAGTGGCGCGTCTTAATGCGTAAGGGTCTTTATCACCTGTTGGAATCAATCCGGCACTGAATATACCGCTTAGCGTATCAATTTTTTCGGCCAGTGAGAGTATTTGTCCGGTGCTACTGGCAGGTGTTGGGCTGCCTGATTGTTTAGGAAAATACTGTTCCTCAATGGCAATAGCTACTTCTTTAGGTTCATTATCCGCTAAAGCATAATACCGTCCCATAATGCCTTGTAAGCTGGCAAATTCGCTGACCATATTAGTCAATAAATCGGTTTTGGCTAAATGTGCAGCGCGTTTTGCCAGTGTGACATCCGCATTAAGCTGTTGGGCAATATGTGTAGCAAGATTTTCTACTCTGCCGGTTTTATCAGCCACAGTACCTAATGTTTTCTGGAAAATAATAGACTTTAAATGAGCAACGCGGTCTTGCAGCGTTTGTTTTCGATCCTGTTTCCAGAAAAATTCAGCATCGGCAAGACGAGGCATAATAACGCGTTCATTGCCTTGTTGAATAGATTCGGGATGACTGCTTTCGATATTACTGAAGGTAATAAAATGCGCTAAAAGTACGCCCTCCTTATTTTTGACAGGGAAATACTTTTGGTTAGTTTGCATAGTAGTAATCAACACTTCTATGGGTAAATCCAGAAATCGTGCGTCAAAATTACCCAGTACAGGAACAGGCCATTCATTTAAAGCAGTAATTTCTTCAAGCAAGTCTTGTTCAATATAAGCGATGCCTCCGACTGCTTCAGCTGCAGCATTGGCTTTGTCCTGAATAATCTTTTGACGTTGCGAAAAATCGGCCATTACTTTACCTTGTTGTTCAAGGATTCCCAAATAATCAGCAGGACGATTAATTAATATTTTTTGAGGCGCGTGAAAACGATGCCCCTGTGATTCACACCCTGTTTTTAAACCCAGAATTTCTGCATCAATGACTTTATCACCAAAAAGTAATATACACCAATGCACAGGTCGTACAAATTCGGTATTATAATTCCCCCAGCGCATTCTTTTAGCAATCGGCAGTAATGAAATACTTTTTTTAATGATTTCAGGAATCAACTGCTCAGTAGCCAGTCCTTTAACTTCTTGTTTAAACGCCAACCATTCACCTTTATCTGTTTTAAGTCTGCTCAGATTTTCAACAGTAGTCCCACAACCTTTGGCAAAACCCATGGCTGCTCTACTTGACGTGCCGTCTTTAGCAAAAGCAGCTTGTACGGCAGGGCCCCGTTTTTCAACGAATTTATCAGGCTGTCTGTTACTTAAATCTTTGATGATGCAAGCTAAGCGTCTGGGCGTGGCATAACTAAAAGCCGCACTATAATCTAGCTCAGCTTCTTTTAAACCGGTTTCAACAGATTTAAGCAAGGCACGGCTTAATTTTAATAAGGATTTTGGTGGCAGTTCTTCACACCCTAATTCAAATAATAAATCCTGGCTAGTTGACATGATTATGCTCCCTGCCCGCTTGCAAGCATGGGAAAACCTAAAGATTGCCGGCGTTGGTAATAGGCTTCGGCCACCGCTTTAGATAAATTACGCACACGGAGGATATAGCGTTGCCGTTCAGTCACAGAAATAGCATGGCGAGCATCTAGTAAATTAAAAGTATGAGATGCTTTCAATACTAATTCGTAAGCAGGTAAAGGCAGATCTGCTTCAATCAGTTTTTGACATTCCTGTTCATAAGTATCAAAGCAACTAAAAAGAAAATCAACATTGGCATGTTCAAAGTTGAATGCTGACATTTCCACTTCATTTTGATGAAAAACATCACCATAAGTCACAGTCCCCTGTGGTGTATGTGCCCAGACCAGATCGTACACGCTTTCAACACCTTGAACATACATGGCAATACGTTCCAGACCATAAGTCAGCTCGCCACTTACCGGTTTACATTCAAGCCCACCGACTTGCTGAAAATAGGTGAATTGAGAAACTTCCATACCATTCAGCCAGACTTCCCAGCCTAGCCCCCAGGCACCCAATGTCGGCGACTCCCAGTTATCTTCCACAAAGCGCACATCATGTTCCAGCAAATCCAGTCCTAAATGTCTCAGCGAATCCAGATAGAGGTCCTGAATATTATCGGGAGAGGGCTTTAAAATGACCTGGTATTGATAATAATGTTGCAGACGCATAGGGTTTTCGCCATAACGACCATCTGTTGGTCTCCTGGAAGGCTGAACATAAGCTGCATTCCAGGGCTCAGGGCCTATGGCGCGTAAAAAAGTGGCTGGGTGAAAGGTGCCTGCACCGACTTCCTGATCAAGCGGTTGTAATAAAATACAGCCCTGCTCTGACCAGTATTGTTGCAGCGCTAAAATAAGCCCTTGAAAAGTAGATAAGTCGTTGTTTGTGCTTGACACGGTTTTAAGTCTAAGACAATAAAAAACTAACCAGTATAGCTTAAAAATTAATGAAAGGCATATAGCTTTTATTATTTTGTAGTGAATTTTTAAATGTGAATAAAAAAGAACTTATACTTCGCGCGGTCACAAAGAAACTCACGAAAATACTATATGTTATGATTTGCCAGCGAGTATCTATTTGCGGAGAATCAAAATGGCTTTAGCTTATCAAGAGTATTACACTCTTGACGATTACCAACACTGGGAAGGGAACTGGGAATTAATGGGAGGAATGCCTTATGCAATGGCACCGTCTGCAACAGTGACTCATCAAACAGTTGGATTAAATATTGCCACAACTATTAAAGAGCAATTTAATATCAAGCATAGTCGCTGTGGCGCGTGTTGTGTTTTGATGGAAACGGACTGGTACGTATCAAACGATACCGTAGTAAGACCCGATGCCATGGTTGTTTGTCAGGCTATTGATGAAAAAGTTATGGTAACACCGGAGTTAATTGTTGAAATTGTTTCGTCATCTAGCACTAAAAGAGATGAAGTAATGAAGTTTGATCTCTATCAGCGTGAAGGCGTATTGTATTATATTCTTGCTTACCCAGAAAAACAGTTAGCAAAAATTTACCACAATCAGATATCTGGATTTAAGAAACTAGGTGATTATTGTACTGACACCGTTAAATTTGATGTTGGAACGTGTGGTTTTATGATTGATTTTGGATTGATTTGGCGCTGAAGAATAAGTCAGGTTTTTACAGTCAGTGGTGCTCTGTTTAAAAAAGATATGAAAACCCGACCCTGACTTTATTTGTTTCCCATTCCAGACAGCATCAAATATTATCTGCCCTTATCTTCGCCTCTTTAGCCCCATAAAAATTATTCTGCTGTTTTCTGGCTTCGCTAATTAAAAGCCAGCTTTGTCTTCTTAAAGATTTATTCTGTGCCGATAATAAGGCGGCTTTTTTTGCCAAATCTTCTGCCAAACGAGGTTTAGATTGCTTGAGGCGTATCTGTGCTAGTTTATAGGTTAGTATTGGATTTCTTGATTCGATTCTTAAAGCGCGTTCTATGGTAGAAACTGCAGATTCAAAGTCACCAGCCTGGCTATTTTTTTCAGCTTCTATCACTAACGAGATGATAGCTGGAGACAAAGGTTTTACCGCTGGCAACTTATCGACGGGTAAAGTAGATTTTGTAATTTTATGCGGAAAACCCTGGCCTTGCACCGTCTTTTCAATACTTGCCAGATGCCGAGGAGGGTTTTCAGACGAATCTATATAAGGATTGCTCGCTTGCGTTTTTTTATACAGCGGCGCAGGGGATTGATAAGTATAAAACTCACTACAACCGTGCAATATTAGAGATATTAAAATGCTAAAAAGTATTTTGTTCATTAAAAAAGTTCTATTCCATCATCTTTATTATTGCTTATCTGCTCAGCCTCATTAGCTAACTCAATTGCTTCCTCAATACTTTTTCCTTGTAGAATTGCATCAAACATGACTTTTTCTGACTCCATGGTAAATCGCGAACGAATTTGCTCTCGAAAAATCTGCCATTCCTTAGGATTATACAAGCGTTCTGGATTTTCCACTAACTCCGAAAGCCCCTTAAGACTATCAACCACATGTGCAAGTGACTGCTGCAAGCGATCATAAAATTGAAAAGCAATAATGGATGATTGAATTTGTTGACTGGTCGCTAAACAATGTTTGACGGCTTCTGTCTTATCATTACTGTCATCCATGCTATTCAACACACCGCTAATAGAATTAACATGACTGACCATTGAGGTAAAAGATTCTGTCAAGGTATTGACCGAAGCATCTCCATCGCACATACAACATTCAACCTGAGCGACAGAAGCCGCTAATAACCTCACTGTTTCTTTTACCTGACTCCAGTCAAGGTCAGGCTTGTTTGAATTTGTTTGCGTCATTTTTATTATCTAATTGCTCAGAAGTCGGAGTTTAGGAGCAAGGATTTAATAATTCTCAATATCTCTAATCCTGTTTGGAGCATTAGTATAGTGACTAGGAGGCTGTCCGAGAATAGAAAGTCTACTGCGGAAAAGCTGATTTTGGCCGGATTTCCCGATTTTTTTCGTTAAAGAGCCTGCTATTCGCCTCAAAAAATCAAAAAACCCGACTCAAAATAGCTTCCCCTCGCTACGACTTCTATTCTCGGACAGCCTCCTAGTACTCCATCAACATTATATTGACGGAATACTAGCCTTCAATGATTCATCTTACCTGAATTTAATTCCACTGGGCATTTTTATTGGTAAAA
>CAZDMC010000069.1:0-7978 GCA_964506335.1 uncultured Methylomarinum sp.
CTTTCTAATGTCATGATAATAATATGCTGAGGCCATAGTGTAGAGTTTTCTATTAATTCAGTCGATCCTCTGTAACCAGTTTCAGGAAAAAAATCCAGTGATAAGATGGTGTTTTCGAGGTTTTCAAACTCCGTTTGAAAATTACTTATATGTTGAGACTCAGTGCCTATGATGGGTTTATACTTAAATTCAGTGTTGACCGATAAATCCTCTATTTTTTTTCCATTGTCTACCCAAAATTCTATCGCTGGATATTGATTGACTACTTTATTGATAAGCGGTTGATTGTTGCCTGTCTTGGTAATGGCATTCAGGTCGGCAATATAGAGTGTTTTGAAAGGATAAATAGATAAAAAACTTTCCAAAATATCTTCGATTAAGCTTGAAGCGCATAGTGTAGAATTTATAGGCAGGTAATTGTCACGATTTCCTTGTTGAGCAGATACCACCAGCCCCTCTTTTAAATCAATAACAGGGATAATGTTCATATCTTGTTATAGTTGTTTTTTTATAATGCAAGAATAATAACTTCTGCACCCGGCAATGACTAGCTTTAGAGCAAATATTAATTAAGTGATCAAACGAATACTGGTTTTTGAATTTATTACAGGTGGGGGCTTATCTGAACAAACACTTCCACCCTCTCTTGCCAATGAAGGGATGCTAATGCTAAACGCATTGCTCCGGGAGCTTGCTGAATTGCCTTCTATTCAATTAACCGTTTTGCAAGACGTGCGCTGTAGACAATTGCAGCTCCCTGAAAATGCGCAAGTTATTTCGGTATCTAATAAACAATCTATTAATACATTGTTAGCAACATTGATTGATAAAACAGATGCTGTGTGGCTGATAGCCCCAGAAATAGATTCTATTTTAAAGAATATTTCGCAACTGGTTGAAGAAAAATCAAAAATATTACTGAATTCGTCATCCAAAGCCGTTGCGCTCTGTAGTGATAAACTAAGCACGTATAAATATTTAAATCAGCAAGGGATTGCGGTAGTAAATACGGCTCAGATGGATACCTTTTTAGACGACTTCGATAAGCCCTGGGTTGTTAAACTGAAAGAGGGAGCAGGCTGTCTGGATAGTTATTATATTGCTACTGAAAATGAACTGAAACAATTAAATACCCAGCTCAAGCAAGCAACAGATTATATTATACAGCCCTATATCAAAGGCGAACCCTTGAGTTTATCTTGTTTGTTTAAGCAGGGGAGAGCCTGGTTATTATGTTGTAATAGACAACAAATTTCTATTGTACAAGGGCAATTCCAACTTTCTGCCTGTGAAGTGAATATTGTTCATGACAAACAAGCCTTGTTTCAGCAATTGATAGAAAAAGTGGCTAAAGCTATTCCGGGATTGTGGGGTTATGTGGGTATTGATATTATTCAAACTGAATCTGGTAAGTCCTTAGTACTTGAAATTAACCCTAGATTAACCACATCCTATGTTGGAATTCGGCCTGCATTAGGGATTAATGTTGCCAAGTTAATAATTGAGATGATTGATGATCAGCCAATGATAATTAAAAAATTAAATAAGCAGATTACGGTTTCAATTGTTTAGGCACTGCGATTGTTATAAGGAATATTAATGCAAGCAAACATTATAGGATGGGACATAGGCGGCGCACATATCAAGGCAGCTGTGTTAGAGTCCAGTGGCGTTATTGTTAAGGTGATTCAAAAACCCTGTCCATTATGGAAAGGTATTGACTACCTGAATCGGGCAGTGAGCCAAATTCTAATGGAAATTCCCGATAAAAACACTATTCACGCTGTTACTATGACAGGAGAACTGGTTGATTTGTTTGATAACCGGGATCAGGGTGTAGAACAAATAATAACAACGATGCAAGGCTGTTTAAGGTCTGATGAATTGCTGATTTATTCAGGGCTAGACGGACTAATAGCTGTTGCTGAGATAGAAAAAGGCCACTATAGAAATATAGCCTCAACCAATTGGCTGGCAAGTGCCTGTTTAGCCGCCAGACGATTAAAAAATGGGCTTTTTATAGATATTGGCAGTACTACAACGGATATCCTGGTTTTATCTGAACACAAGGTTCAGGCTATTGGCATGACAGATTATGAAAGACTGGTTTCAGATGAACTGGTTTATACAGGTATTGTTAGAACAGCGGTTATGGCTGTTGCGCAAACAGCTTATTTTCAAGGACAAAGCATGGGGCTTATGGCCGAATATTTTGCCACTATGGCTGATGTTTATCGCTTAACGGGTGAATTAAATGAATGGCATGACCAGACTGATACAGCAGATGGTGCAGAAAAAACAGTACTTGCCAGTGCTAAACGACTATCCAGAATAACGGGATATGAATTTTCAGATAATGATTTGCATCAATGGCAACAATTAGCGGTTGATATAAAAAACCAACAAAAAAATAAAATAAGGCAGGGCTGTGAAAAACAATTATCACGAAACTTGCTGTCGCAAAAAGATGTTTTTATAGGGGCAGGTATTGGTCGCTTTTTGGTTAAACAAATTGCCAGTGATTTGGCTTATCCTTACCTTGATTTTGCAGATTTATTTGAAAGTAAACTGGATAGTGCAGAAATGGATAGTGCGGATTGCGCGCCAGCCGTTTCAGTTGCATACCTTGCTATGGCAATGAGCTAAAGAATCTAGAACTCTGCTACATTTGTATTGACGGGCTTATTTCATCAACTGGTCTGTAGAGACATTGCATGAAATGTCTCTACAGATAGCTATAATGACAGGTTCCTACGACAGTAGAAATAGCCTAAATTTTTCCGTCCAAACCCATTTGAAAATATTTATGGGTAATTGAATCCTGGTTTTCCAGTAACCAGTCAATGTCAGGGGTATGAGTCATAGCTTTATGAATGGCCTGAGCTGTCGCTTTGCGATGAATATCAAATAAAATCTGATGATCCAGATTATCGTCAGTAGCAACGCTGGGGTTTAACCAGACTGAACAGATAATCCCCAGATCATTAGCTTTTTCTTTGGGAATATCACCGGCACGAACTGCATCTAAAACACCATTTGCTATGGCGGCCTGTACAGTGCCCATTAAAATATTGGTATAACGGGAATTGTTAACAGTGACCTTACTCACCATAAGTGTTACGGGACGTACTTGTATATCCGTGTTTAGAATAGCAAAAACTTTTGAATGGCCTTTTGCCTGATCTCCTGTTAATGTGGCAAGTGCAATTCCAACAGGCCCATCCAGTTCACCAATAACAATTTCTGGTTCAGCCGCTGTGCCAGGAGGTCCGCCAGCAACAAGGGCTTCACCGGTACGCAATATAATTCTTTCGCTCATTTATATCTCCAAAGTAAAAACATTAAAAAGTGGTAACTATTCACCATGATTCTGCCAGGGGTGTAGCTTGTTGGTTTATCGGGCTTCAAACACGCTGAGTAAATACAAAAAATGATTCTTTATTTTATAATATATTCTCATTATCGTTTTAAAAGAGCGACATCGTCAGATGAAGAAAACAATCAATAATTATAAAACTAAGTTTGATGTACTAGAATAACATGAAATATCCACCATATTAAAACTTCATAATTTTTAGAAAATTACCAGCTCTTATTCAATGATTGTGTGATAATGGTATGCACTGCCGATGATTATGAATAGTAGCCAGACTGTCTTTGAGCTTTGAGGTGTGGTTGAGAATCTTGTAATCTTTGATTTTTATGAGTTTCAGCTTATTTCTTGAATACAAAATAATAATTAATTCTTGGACTTTGCCTATGCTAACCTGGAAAACTTTTTTTATATCCATAACACTTCTTTTTCTGGTAAATATTGGCTATAGCATCGGAAGAATTTTTCAGCCTGAATTTTTTGAAACAAATCCTTATGTTTTTTCGCCTGAAATAGTTTCATTACTGATCAATAGTATATTTATTGTTCTAGCCTGTTTTTTTTTCTACTCACAGAAAAAAAGTTCTCATATTGAAGCCAATGGGAACCGCTCCTATCACGATAAAATAGCGCCGGTTTTTCAACCTAATAAATCGGCGGTTTATTGTGATTTAATGCTCATTGATAATATTTCAAATCTGTTTTGCATCAAAGATCATCATGGTAGATGGATACAAGCCAATTCAGAGTATTTAAAGATTTTAAATTTAGAATATGTGGATTATGTCGGCAAGAAAGATATAGAACTTGCATTTAATTCTGACGGTAAAAACATATTATTTAAAGAGAATATATTACAGGATCAAAATGCATGGAAAACAAGAAGAACCGTAAAAAAAGAGATAACAATAACGCTTAAAAATGCTGATAGCATCCAGTTAGAATTAATCACTACACCGGTTTTTAATGAAAACAATCAACCCTTTAGATTATTTGTTTCGGGGCAAATTCTGGGGGAAATGCAAAAAGAAATAAATAAGTTTGAGCTATTAAACTCTGTTTTTTCTACCAGTCATTTAAGTTTCATCATACTTAATAGCGACCTAAAAATATCAAGTGCTAATGTGGCTTTTTATTCTTTATTAGGCTATAGCAAAGATGAGCTAAAAAACCAACCCGTTTCCAGCATAATAAACCAAAAAGACCGAAAAGATTTTTGTAAAAAAGTGGGCGCTTTTTTTCGTAACAATGATTTTCGCTTATGGTCTGATGATATTGAATGTCAAAAAGCCAATGGGGAATTGATAATAACAAAGTTTGAGATAAAGCCCATACCCAGTAAAGATAAAACATTTGATAATTACTTTGCAACAGTTGAAGATATTACCTTAAACAAACAAAATGAAATTCGTCTTTCACGCATCGCGCATTTTGATCATTTAACAGGTCTGGCTAACAGAATTATGTTTCTGGATCGCATGGCTAAATTCTTATCTGCAGCTAAACGACATAAATTACATGCCGTCATCTTTTTTATAGACCTTGATAAATTTAAAGTGGTTAACGATACCCTGGGGCATGATGCAGGTGATGAAGTGCTTAAAGAAACCGCAAAAAGGCTCTTGCAGGTGACTAGAAAAGAGGATCTGGTCGCTCGTTTTAGTGGCGATGAGTTTGCTGTTTTACTATTAAATGAGCGTTCGCATGAAAAAGCGATTTTTTCCGCTTCGCTGATTGCAGATAAAGTTATTAAACAGTTAGCTGAAGCATTTCATATTCAACGTCGCGAAGTGTTTGTGGGTTCGAGTATTGGTATATCTATTTTTCCTGAAGATGGAGTTTCTTCAGAGCAATTGTTGAAAAATGCTGATTTTGCGATGTATGAAGCAAAAAATAAAGGTCGTAATAATTATCAGTTCTACAAAAAAGAATATGGTGAGGCAACTCAGGATAGATTGGCGTTAGAAATTAGTTTGCGAAAAGCCCTGGGTAAAAAAGAATTACAGTTGTTTTACCAGCCACAATACAATGCACGTAGTCGAGATATTAGTGGTGCTGAAGTATTAATACGCTGGTTTAGGCATGAATCTTATGACAAGATTACAATGATTCCACCCGATAAATTTATTCCCATTGCAGAAGAGACAGGTTTGATTATTCCAATCGGTGCATGGATTCTGGAAACTGCTTGCAAGCAATTTAAAGTATGGCTGGATCGAGGTTTTGCGCTACCTCAGGTTTCAGTTAATGTTTCTACGCGTCAATTTATGGATGATGGGTTTATGAAAAGCGTTGAAGATGCTTTAAAAAAAGCCGCTCTTGAACCCCGACATCTGGAGTTGGAAATTACCGAATCAATGTTGATTGGTGATCTTAATAAAATTGAGTTGCAGCTTAAACGATTAAAAGCAATGGGTATTAAAATTGCCCTGGATGATTTTGGCACAGGCTATTCTTCCTTATCCTACTTGAAAAAATTCCCTATTGATATCTTAAAAATCGATCAGTCATTTATCAGGGAAATGACAGTCGACTCTAAAGATGCCAGCATTGCCAGTGCAATTATTCAAATGGGACATTCCTTGAATCAAAAAATTGTAGCAGAAGGCGTTGAAAACGAAACTCAACTGATGTTTCTATGCCAGAAGAAATGTGATTATATTCAAGGCTATTACTTTAGCAAGCCATTACCCGTACAAAAAATGACCCTATTGTTGGAAGAAGATGCTGTTTAACCTGGTGAAATAACAGTTAAAAATTAGCCTGCTGAGGCAAAGCAGTTTGTAAGTAAACTAAAGCACCGTCAGGACAAATACAATCACTGTGATAACTGCCTTTTCGGGCAATATGGTAATCCCCTGCATTTAATTGTATATCTTCAAAATGAATTGAGCCTTCCAGTACCATGGAAAATTCATCATAATCATGAAAATGTCCCGGTATTTCTGCGCCGGGATCGGCTTTAAGCAAAAAGGTTTCAATGCCTTTTTGATGATTCACAAATAATTGTTTCTTGCTTAATTTAGCGGTAATTCTGATCCAGCTACCTTCATTTTTACGGATAGTAGAGATTAGATCATTTCCTGGTTTTAGTTCTTTATCAATTCGATTAAGCACGCGTAGACGCAGTGACTCTTTCCTGTGATTTGATAGCGCCACTGGTTTTACTGCTTCACCTAGTGGATAGCAGATGCCTTCATTTAAAACGGGCATTTTCGGTGGTGCTAAATTAGTTTTTTTCATCATAATCTAATTAGTCACGTCCTGAATCAATTGCAAGTGTTGTTGCATTAGTATAAGTGATCTGCGCAAATTTGTTTTAATTGTGCCTAAAGGTAAGCCAGTTACATGGACTAATTCCTTATGGCTATAGCCTTTAAAATAAGCCAGCGAAATTAATTGCCGCTGCTGAGAATTCAATTTGTTTAATGCAATATAAATTGCTGATTGCTCATCCAGAGTTTCTAAAATATCGGGGCATTCGCTGCTACGGTTGTCATTTTCGTCAATATATTCTTCAGTTTTGTCACTAATCCGCTTTTGTTTGCGGAGCAAATCTAGTGCTCTGCTTCTGCAAATTAGCATAATCCAGCCCATTGCTCCACCTTTGTTCTGGTCAAATTGCTCTGCTTGTTGCCAAATCTGAAAATACACATCGGCAATCACATCATCCGCTAAATCATTTGAATAAGTGATTTTATAAGCAAGACTGTAAACCCTGTCAATGGTTTCATCATAGAGCGCATTAAAGGCATTTTTGTCTTTTGCTTTAACTGCACTTAACAATATCTCCAGATTCATGTTATCCGTATTCAGCGATGAAATAAATTTATTACAGACATGATAGCAGAGCTGGAATTATTGTTAAAAGCAAAATAAATTATAAATTTTGAATCCATTTTCTTTTTTGTGACGTATTAACTATCAAAGCACAACAATAGTTTGAGTACGAGGCAGGAGAAACCATGAAAATTAAAACAGCGATACAAAAAGTAATTATCAGCACCTTATTATTGACTCAAATAGCTTGTAATAACACAAGCTATGAACAACAGGTAAGCGAGGCTAATAATATTGCGATTGATGATTCCTGTGCCATTGCAATGACTTCTCATCAAGGGGAAAGTAAAGCCGACAGAGAGATTAAAAAATACCAGCAATTATTGATAGCTGATATCAACAGCCGGGTGAATTTAGAAAAGCTGGGCTGGGCTTACGTTAACAAAGCACAGTTCAGTTTTGACCCTGGCTATTATAAATTGGCAGAACAAACGGTGTCTTGTATGAACTTGCAGCAAGCTGACAGTTTGCAAGCCATGTTATTACAAGGCCATATTCTACATAATCTGCATCGTTTTAAGGAGGCTGAAATAGTGGCCAGACAGCTTGTCGCACTCCGTGGATACTGGTATGACTATGGTTTACTGGGAGATGCATTAATGGAACAAGGTAAATTATCTCCAGCAATCAATTCCTATCAGGAAATGATGAATCAGAATCCGGGTCAGCAGGCTTATAACCGTGCGGCTAATATACGCTGGTTAAAAGGCGATATTGAAGGTGCGATTGAATTATTGAATTTGAGTGTCAGCGCCCATGCGGGGC
>CAZDMC010000070.1:0-7973 GCA_964506335.1 uncultured Methylomarinum sp.
CGGGTTTCATTAGAAAGAGTCCGTTTTTGTAGTGATAAGATGAATCAATTACCTTCCGGATTTGAATTGCATCCACGGGTTGCAAAAGTTCTGGAAAACAGGGCAAAAATGTCAGCAGGTGCACTGCCCATAGATTGGGGTTATGCAGAAAACCTGGCGTATGCCACACTCATTACTGAATGCAAAGGTATTCGCTTAATTGGTCAGGATGTAGGCCGTGGCACCTTTTCTCATCGCCATATTGCCTTACATAATCAGCTTGATGGCGAGACCTATTACCCTATTCAGCATATTGCCGAAAAACAGGGTCGCGCCCAGATTTTTGACTCCTTATTATCAGAAGCCGGGGTATTAGGTTTTGAATTTGGTTATAGTTCAACAGAGCCGGAAAAACTGGTGATATGGGAAGCACAGTTTGGTGACTTTGCCAATGGCGCACAAGTCGTTATCGACCAGTTTATCAGTTCTGCCGAAACTAAATGGGGCCGCTTATCTGGTTTGGTGATGTTATTGCCGCACGGTTCTGAAGGTCAAGGACCAGAACATTCATCGGCCAGGCTGGAACGCTTTTTGCAGCTTTGTGCAGATCATAATATGCAAGTCTGCTGTCCCACCACACCGGCTCAAATATTCCATTTATTAAGACGTCAGCAACTTCGTCCCTACCGTAAGCCGCTTATTATCATGAGTCCAAAAAGCCTGCTCAGACATAAATTGGCTGTTTCTACACTGGAAGATCTGACCGAGGGTGAATTTCAATGCATTATTCCAGAACAGGATAAAATAAACGCCCGACAAGTGACACGGATAGTGATATGTTCGGGTAAAGTCTATTACGATTTGTTGGAGGCTCGCAGAGAGGATGAGCTCAAGCATGTTGCTATTATTCGCATTGAGCAATTGTATCCTTTTCCCAGTGATTTATTTATCGCAGAAATCAACAAATATCCTCATACAAAAGATTTTATCTGGTGTCAGGAAGAACCCAAAAATCAGGGTGCCTGGTATCAAACCAAACATCATTTTTACGACAATATAAAAAAAGATATCACCATTTTTTATGCAGGAAGAGTTCCCTCTGCAGCACCTGCTGTGGGCAACCTTACTGCTCATATTGAACAACAAAAAGCCGTCGTCCACGCAGCACTCTATCATACTACCGAAGGATAAAATAATGAGTATTGAAATTCTGGTTCCCAGCCTCCCTGAATCTGTTGCAGATGCGATACTTTCAGCCTGGCATAAACAAGCTGGAGACTTTGTTAATAAAGGTGAAAATCTGATTGACCTGGAGACAGATAAAATTGTACTGGAAGTACCCGCACCTGAATCCGGCATACTGAGTAAAGTATTACAGGAAGAGGGTGCTATTGTTGTGGGTGGTGATTTGCTGGCTTTGCTTGAAATAAAAGACGTAGCCGCAGCAATAACGACTGAAAGAGAGGGTGCTGTAAAGGAATCAGTATTAGACGATATGCCTCTTAGTCCAGCGGTTAGACGGTTAGTGCAAGAAAAAAATATCAATCCTCAGTCAATTTCTGGTTCAGGAAAAAAAGGACGTTTAACCAAGGCTGATGTTCTGGATTATATTGAAAAAAGACAACAGGCTGAGCGAAGAGTAACACCGCAAACAGTGACGAAAGCGCTGGTTACTGAATCAGCTGAAAGTGTCAGCAGTAACTCAACAGTAACCACCCATTTTCGCCCCGAACAGCGCGTTCCTATGACCCGGTTACGGGCAAAAGTAGCAGAACGCCTGCTACAAGCCCAGCAAAATGCCGCCATGTTGACCACCTTTAATGAAGTCAATATGGAAAGTGTGATTGATTTAAGAAATCAGTACAAAGAGCGTTTTCAGCAAAAGCATGATGTTAAATTAGGTTTCATGTCTTTTTTTATCAAAGCCTCTATTGAAGCGTTAAAAAAATACCCTGCGATTAATGCTTCTATTGATGACCAGGATATTATTTATCACGGTTACTATGATATGGGTATTGCGGTATCAACACCGCGTGGATTAATCGTTCCTGTAATAAGAGATGCTGACCAACTGGATTTTGCCGGCATTGAACAAAGTATCTTCGAGTATGGCACTAAAGCAAAAAATGGCTCATTAAGTTATGAGGACTTAACCGGGGGAACCTTTACTATCACTAACGGCGGTATTTTTGGTTCAATGTTGTCAACCCCTATTCTTAACCCTCCACAATGCGCCATTTTAGGGATGCATGCAATTAAAGAACGTGCTGTGGTAGAAAATGGTGAAATTGTTATTCGTCCGATCATGTATCTTGCTTTATCTTATGATCATCGTCTGGTAGATGGTAAAGAAGCGGTGCAGTTTTTAATTACTATTAAAGAATGCCTGGAATCACCGGCTCACCTTTTGCTTAATATATAGGTAAGATTATGAGTGCGTCAGAAGAAAATTATGATGTTATTATCATTGGTGCAGGGCCGGCTGGCTATGTAGCAGCCATACGCTGCGCTCAACTGGGTTTAAAAACAGCCTGTATTGATAACTGGAGTAATGGCAAAAACAAGCCCAGTCTCGGTGGCACATTTGTTAATGCCGGTTGTATTTCCTCAATGGCGTTATTAGAAACATCCAAAATATATGATTTATTAAACCATGATATTGCTATTCATGGTATTTCACTTGATAATCTGGGTATTGATCTTAAGCAAATGATCAAACGCAAAGATTCAATTATCAACTCACTCAGTGACCATATTGCCAAGCTTTTTGTGCATAATAAAATTGATTGTATTCATGGTCATGGCAAATTATTATCCCCTGGACAAGTAGAAATTACTGCAATAAATAGCCAGCAACAATCTATATTATCAGCGGAGCATATTGTTCTGGCAAGCGGTTCCAGGCCTACTGAATTGCCTTGTGCTGTGATTGACAACAAATTTATTATTGATTCAACGCAAGCGTTGAATTTAAAAATAGCACCTAAAAAAATGGGTATTATTGGTGCGGGCATTATCGGTCTTGAACTGGCTGGAATATGGAATCGTTTAGGGACTGAAGTTATTTTACTAGAAGCCCAGGAAGCATTTTTAACAGCAACAGACCAACAAATTTCTGAACAGGCCTATCAAGTTTTTAGCCAGCAAGGTCTGGATATAAGATTGGGCTCACGAGTTATCTCGACTAAAATTGTTAATAAAAAAGTCGTTGTAGAGTATCAAGATAGTGAGGGCACTCATTCTATTAAGCTAGACCAGCTGATTGTCGCTTCAGGACGGCAACCGAATACGGATAAACTGGCCTCTAAAGAAGCTGCGCTGACACTTGACGAAAATGGTTTTGTTCACGTTGATGAAAAATGTTGTACCACGCTTCCTGGCGTATATGCGATAGGCGACTTGACAACATTAGGACCTATGCTGGCACATAAAGGGCTAGAAGAAGGCATTTTTGTTGCAGAACAAATAGCGGAACAACATAATCCAATTAATTACAATATTATTCCCAGTGTGATCTATACATCGCCTGAAATTGCCTGGGTAGGCCAAACAGAACAAGCCTTAAAAGCAGTGGGTGAAAATTATAAGGTCGGCATTTTTCCTTTTACTGCCTCTGCCAGAGCACAAGCCTCAGGAAAAACAGAAGGCATGGTCAAAATTATCACTCATGCCGAAAGCGATGTTATTTTAGGGGTTCATATTTTTGGTGAACAAGCCTCTGAATTAGTCGCCGAAGCCGTATTAGCCATGGAGTTTTCAGCCAGTGCAGAAGATTTGGCCAGAACCATTCATGCTCATCCCTCAATCTCAGAAGCATTACATGAAGCGGCTCTTGCTCTGGATAGCAGAGCGCTACATTTGCCACCAGAAAATTAATCATTTTTTGGGTTTTTAACCAAATAGATACTTAATCCTAGAAAAATCAGAGAAAATAAGTGAAGGGCAGGGCAGACAGCCTCCTAGATCAGATTAGATCAGTGAGTGGCATCGGCTTGTGTATGCCCCATCCCTGGGCATAATCCACGCCTATTTCTCTGAGTATGACAAGAATTTCATCGTTTTCCACATATTCAGCAATAGTTTCAAGTCCTAATGAATGAGCAATTTCGTTCATGGATTTAACGATAGCAACATCAGCCTCATTATTGAGTATATCTTTAACAAAGACACCATCAATTTTAAGATAATCAACATCCAGGCTTTTCAGATAAGCATAGGATGAATAACCCGAGCCGAAATCATCCAGAGAAAATTTGCAATCAAACTCTCTGATTTGTTTAATGAAAGACTGAATAAACTGAAAATTGCCAACGGCAACTGTTTCAGTAATTTCAAAAGTAATTTTTTCCAGAGGCACGTTACAGGTAGCCAGTGTCTGTTTAAGAAACTCTAAAAAGGCTTCGCTATTCATTGATTCGCCGGATAGATTGATGGAAAAACCATCCAGCATTTCGAAATCAAACAGATTTTCTTCAATCCAGGCAAACACTGTCTGCACTACCCAGCGATCCACTTCTGACATGCGCTGACAGCGTTCCACTGCCGGTATAAAATCATCAGGAGGGATAATTTTGCCATTTTCGTCTTTAATACCCAACAGAATTTCATAATGGGTATGACTGCTTGCATCAGGATCTATCGCGGAAATTTTCTGGCAACGCAAAAAAAGACGTTTCTCGGCAAAAACCTGATTAATACGACCGACCCATTCAAACTCGTCAAATTGAGACTGCAACGCATCATCATCGTCTTTATAAACCTGAATATGATTTCGACCGGCATTGATTGCTGAAAAAGTCGCTGAGTCGACATTTTGCAATATATTATCAATTTTATATTCAAGATCAGGGTATAAATGCACCACCCCTATGCCAACGGCAATAGAAAAACTTTTGTCCTGGTACTCAAAATGGTCAGCGATAAGTCTGGATTGTAATTCTTTAATAAGCTCATCACTTTTTTCAGTAGAACAGTCTTTTAATAAAATAGAAAAAGTTTTATCATCAAGACGTGCAATAATTTCTTCATCGCCTAACTGTTCTATCAATAAATCAGCCAGTTGCTTTAATAGATCGTCTCCGCCTGACAGACCACAAGCGTTAGTAATAATTCTGAAATCCTGAACTTCTATATTACATAGAAGACGTTGAACATCGTCAAATTTTGACAGCTCCTGCTTTAATTGTTTAATAAATTCTTTACGGTTAAGTAATTGGGTCACTGAATCATGCGTTGCCTTGTCGATAACTTCCGTATGCATGTTTTGCAACATCAAATTAACCGCTCGATCCATTATCGGCAATTCAGGGTCTTCAATTATACTGGCATCGCCACTGTTGAATAATTCAGCCAATTTTTCATAGCTCAGTTCGAGTTTTTTTCTACCATTACGATCTACAAATATAAACTCGTCCAGTATTTCTCCTATCCATGATAATTTTAAAGGCTGAGCTTCTTGTTCAAGCATAAATGACAGCCAGTCGCCTACTTTTAACTGTCCAACTTGATCGAAATAATCACTATGATGCGAGATTTTTGGAGTGTTTTCATCTGTTTCTATACGCACTATTTGCATCGCATCAGATTCTGGTTGAATACTATTTCCCTGTAATAACTCAGTTAATTCAGCTAAAATTTTATTGTGTAAAAAACCATTGGTGCAAACAGTTTGAAGCTGTGCATCAATAAATTCAAGTGTCGTTTCTATTTGCTCTTCACTGACTGTTTCTGGAGCATTCAACCAGCCTCTTAGATTAATAATAGTGCGCAGATAATTCTGAAAGGCATTGTTATTTTTATTAAATTGCGCCATCACTAATAAATGTTGCCAGCCTGCATCCAGTAGAGTAGCAATAATTTTTGGTAATCCTTTATTGCCAAAACGGCGAGTAAATTCATCTGCTACGGATTGTCGTGCTTTTATTAAATTTTGTTTGCCTTGATAAGCATCAGTAACACGTTTGATATTTTGATTAACAGATTTATTAACAGAGGCAGTGATCTCACTAAGTTGTTGTTCTACTTCTATAAAAACAGCCGGATTTTTTAATGATTCACTGGCTATTTTCGCCATCAGCTGATCAAGGGTTTCTTTTATAGGCGTATTTTTGATACTTTTATTATCTTTAACAGCAGATTCGAGAGAGGACAGGTGATTGATTATTTTTCGTGCAGGGTGATCGCTGGACTCAAGAAAACTCGGATCGTTAATGGCTTGAGCCAGGATAGGTAAATGAATGCGTTGCAAATACGGCTGAATCTGCTGATCCAGTAATTGCTTGCTTAGCAGCGTTTCAAATAGGTTTTCATAAACCTCAATATTGTTTTGGTCAGTAGGGGACAAGGTTTTCGGAGAAGAAGAAAAATCACTTAACGTATTTGATAGTTCAGTTTCCAGAGTTTGTAGCGTGCTTGTTGTAGAAACATCATTATGCTGTAGATGCGTTATTGCCGAGGCTATTTCTTTTGCTGAATACTGCTGCAAGTTGGTTACTGTTGTTCCGGCCTGATGCTGGAGAGTATTTTGCCCCTTGACCAGGTTTAATAAGTTTCGGGCAACATTGATGACTGATTGCGTCTTTTTATCAGGAATATCATTTGCCTCAGAACGCTTAGAAATCTCGGAAAGCTCTGCCAATTCAGCATCTAGAAAAAAGTCTGTGATTGCCAAATCTGCTTGATAACCTGAGGAAACATCCTTTTTTGGCTTGACCGCAAATGGGTACTCATCTTTTAGTTGATTTGTTCCCGGATTGATTTTTAGCCAAAGAGATTCGCCGCTTATTTTTTCAGGTGCACCATAGCCAAGCAGAATGGTATTTATTTGTTTATACAAATCGGGTAAAAATTCAAGTAGCGTTGCTTCAAATATATTGTATAAGGTTTGCCTGACTTTAGGGCTTAGTTCTATGCTAGATATGGACTCACGAAATTTGCTAGCTAATTTTTCCGGACTGGCAGGATTGATAACTCGATTTTTATCAACACCTATCAGATAAGCTAGTTTAATCTGTATTTGATATAACTGACCTTCGTAAAGTGATTCCAGGGATCTGATAATCGTCGATAAATTAAGCCAGTCTTCAAAGTCTTTTTTAGCAATCAATTCTAACGACGATTCATATTCTTCTGCTATGCTTTTAGCCGATGCTGGCAATGTTATATAAGCCATTTCCTTACTAACATGTCGAAAATTCTCAGCTAAAGTTTCCTGGTTTATTGATAAATTGTTCATGGCATCTTGCAGAGCCTTACTGTACTCAATATCCTTAACCTGATGTTCAGTTTTTATTAATTCTGTCTCAGTGTCTTGCTGGAATCTTCGAATAATAAGGGGTAATACTTCTCGCAACAAGGAAAGCAAATCAGTTTCCAGATTTTTCTGTTTAGATAAATTGACTGGATTATTACTACGATTCTCAGCTGATGTGGGGCTAAAGGTGTTTTTCGATTCTTTTTTAAGCGCCTCAAAAACAATCTCAGCATTGGATTTAAAAGCGACACCCAGACCATTAGCCCGGATATTCATAACCTCAGCATTCAGGCTAAAATCTTCATTGTTACTCTCATAGCTGACAGAAAAGAGAATTTGAATGTTTTGGTGAGACCTTAGTAACTTATTACCATTAACTTGTTGCAGTTCTAAAAAAAGTCCTTCAGAACAAAAATCTCGAATAGTACATTGCACGGAACTAGACTTATTGATAACTAATGTTGCAATGAGATCTATTTCGTAGCGGATATATTGGCGAAGCTTTTCTGACGACATAGGGTTGAATCTAGAAACAATTTTTAATCATAACAGATAAACTTGCCCGTTTAAATTTTCTAATGTTTTTTCAGCACCGAAACTATAATAGAAACAGGGTGTCATGCTTCGCATAATGTATATTATGTTAAATATAAATAGTTGCTATTGAAAAAATAAATTAAACATCATCCTAGAAAAATCAGTTGATCACGGATTTTGTGGAAAATCTGGGTGAAAAAGACAA
>CAZDMC010000071.1:0-6950 GCA_964506335.1 uncultured Methylomarinum sp.
TAACACTTACATATACTTCGCGCAGTCACGACTGTGGATTTCTAAACACTGCATTTTGCCGATAGCTACGTTGCTGAAACAGTTGCATAGCTAGCTATGCGCCTATTTCAGCACCTTGCTATCGATAAAAATCAGCCGCCTATAAATTCTGCATCCATAACCGCGCGAAGTGTATAACTGTAATCATTTTTTAAAAGCAATTCAAGCAGATATTTACTAATGTAATTCAGATGTTAATCGGTAAGTGATTTCATCGCTACTTTGTTCAGAAGATTTTTCAGCAGTTAATATCTGATCTTTTGTCAGTTTGTTACTTAAATGATAGGGCTTTCCCAGGAAAAACAGGCGATATAAATTGTAATTACCGTCATTTTTTAACCAGGTAGCAGTGCTTACCATAGGCAACGATTCCAGGTAATTAGAAACATGCTCCAAGGTGGATATTTTCTTTATGTTAGCAATTTTTATAATAGTAGATTCCAATTTTTGTTTATTTGGTTTTACTGCATAGTATTCTGATAAATGATCATAAACACCTTGAAAGCCATTTAAAGCTGCATCTTTGATCAAACCGCAGTGACTTTTCCATTGTTTGATTTTACCATCAAAATATAAAGTCCATTCAGCTTTCCAGCAATTATTTTTCTTTACCATTTTTCCTGCCAGTGTCGAAACCACATCATAACGCCTGGAAACTTCCAGTAAATGTTCCGAATAAGCACTCAAAACATCGCTGATGCTTATCAGCCGTTTCTCTTGCAAATCATGTAAAGGATAAATAACCGGTAAGGATTTTTGTCGAGAAGCTTGAGACATTGCTGCATCTATTTCAGGCATTAAACGGGGATCAAAAAATCGCTTTTTGCCTTCTTCTTCAACTACCAGCCAGACCAATGTTCGGTTTCTTGTTTCATTCCAGAATTGCTGATAACTTGACCGCAAAATATCAACGATCAACTTCTCATTAAACAAAACCCGGATTAATCGTGCACTGTTTTTTTCTTCGCCATCTGTGCTAACCAGAGCGTGTTGAAATTCACTTACATAGTGTTCAGGATTAGCCATTATCATTTGTACATTCACATCTTCCAGGCTATTTTCACCTGCCAGAATACGGGACAAAACAATTTTTAAGGCTTGTTGAGTAGCCTCCTGCCTATCTTTTGGTAAATCACTTTTAGCAATGACCTCAGCTTCGAATAAGCGGTCAATTTCAACGGCAGCCAAAATTTGGCTAACACATACCCAGAAAATCAATAGAGCTCTAATAAGCATTTTCATATCCTTCACACAAATAGAGAGATGTCTTGTACAATATCGGTTGTTTTACCATTAACTTTAAAAAGAGAAAATCACATTGAGCCAACAAAATCAAGAAAGCCTGGATTATAAAGGTGCCGGGGTTGATATTGCAGCAGGTAATGATCTGGTTGAGCGGATTAAACCGATTGCTGAAAAAACACGCCGCCCTGGTGTCATGACCGGCTTAGGGGGCTTTGGTTCATTGTTTGAATTGCCTTTGGATCGCTACAAAAAACCTATTCTGGTTTCAGGAACTGATGGGGTAGGAACTAAATTAAAATTAGCAGTTGAATTAGGTATTCATGACACCATAGGCATAGACCTGGTTGCCATGTGTGTTAATGATATTGTGGTTTTAGGTGCTGAGCCGCTGTTTTTTTTAGATTATTATGCCACAGCTAAACTGGATGTTAAAATTGCAACGTCAGTGGTCTCAGGCATTGGTAAAGGCTGTGAATTAGCCGGTGCCGCTCTAGTCGGTGGAGAAACTGCGGAAATGCCAGGTATGTATTCAGACGGTGACTATGATCTTGCAGGCTTTTGTGTCGGAATAGTAGAAAAAGATCAAATATTAGATGGTAGTCAGCTTAAAGCAGGTGATAAATTAATCGGTATGGCATCTTCTGGGCCACATTCCAATGGCTATTCCTTAATTCGTAAAGTCATAGAAAAAGATCATGCCCCCTTATCAGATTCAATCAATAATAGCTCTCTAGGCAAAGCATTACTTAAGCCTACAAAAATCTATGTAAAATCATTGCTGGAATTATTAAAAACGGTACCTGTACATGCCCTGGCACATATAACAGGCGGTGGTTTGACCGAAAATCTGCCCAGAATATTACCCGAAGGACTAAATGCTTTGATAGATTTAAACCGCTGGCAATTTCCTGAAATCTTTAAATGGTTGCAAACCCACGGTAATATTTCTCAAACAGAGATGTTGACCACCTTTAACTGTGGTATCGGAATGATTGTTTGTGTGGATGCTAAAGATGAAACTGAAACGATGGATTTGTTAACCGCGCTAGGTGAAACCGTTTTTTCTATCGGCGAAATAATCAGTGCTTCTGGCAAAGCTGAAGTAGTTTATACGTCTTGAGAATATTTATTTTAAAATGGATTCAACTAATTTAACCCAATAACTAGCTCCCACTGTTAATATCTGGTCGTTAAAATCATAATGCGGATTATGCAGTAAACAGCCACCGTCTGAAGAGCCGTTTCCCAGCCAGACATAGCATCCAGGTTTTTCCTGTAGCATAAAAGCGAAATCTTCTGACCCCATATTGGGAACGGGCTGCAGATTGACTTGATCAATACCCACTAATTCCTGTGCGACTTTTATCGCAATTTCAGTTTCTAACGCTGAGTTATGAGTGACAGGATAGCCCGGATTTTCAGGATTTATTAAAATTTCAGCGGATAAATCAAAACTGTTCGCTGTTGCTTGTGTTATTTGCTTAATCCGGTTTTCAATCAGATTTTGTACGTTTTTATCAAAACAGCGAAAAGTTCCTCTTATCAGCACTGATTCAGGGATTGCATTCCAGGTATTACCGCCATGTATCTGAGTAATACTCACCACGGCTGAATCGGCTGGGTCTACATTTCGACTAACAATAGTTTGCAAGGCATTGATAAGTTGAGCGGTAGCAATAAATACATCATTGCCTAAATGGGGCATTGCCGCGTGGGTGGCTTGTCCAGATAAAGTGATCTGAAAACAATCAAAAGCCGCCATCATAACGCCTTTTTTTATGGCAAAGTGACCCAGTGGTATATCTGGGAAATTGTGTAAACCAAACACGCAATCAGCTGGAAACAATTCAAACAAACCATCCTCTATCATTTGTTTAGCACCGGCTCGACCTTCCTCCGCCGGTTGAAAAATAAAATAAACAGTGCCATTAAAATTGCCATGTTCTGCACAATATTTTGCTGCACCCAATAACATCGCTGAATGACCGTCATGTCCGCAGGCATGCATTTTTCCTGGCTGCTGTGATTTATAAGAGAATTCATTTTTTTCGGTAATAAACAAGGCATCCATATCTGCGCGTAAAGCAATTTTTTTATCATTGTTTCCTAATGACAAACTAGCAACAACACCTGTTATTCCAAGCCCTTGATGGACTTCTAGCCCAAAACTTATTAATTTTTCAGAAATAAAAGCGGCAGTTCTGGTTTCTTCAAACGCTGTTTCAGGATATTGATGTATGCTTTGTCGCCACAAACACATTTCATCATGCATGGCCTGAATTTCTTGATAAATAGACATAAAATACCTATTAATTATATGGTTATAGAGACTATCTGGTAAAAATTGAAGAAAAATCAAATAAATACTTGTTCTCCTTTAGTTCTTGGTATAGTATTAACAAAACCGATGGAGAACGAATATGCAAAACATCTATCCCTTAACTAGAAAGCAGCAACAGCTTTTGAATTTTCTTATAGAAAATCAAAATCAATTTCCACAGCCGCCAACTCTTGATGAATTGTGCTTGGCAATGGGACTAAAGTCCAGAGGCTCTTTACATAAACATATTCAACAGCTGATTAATGCAGGCTATATTGAAGCCCTTAATGGTAAGCAACGCGGTGTACGTTTAAGCGCACAATGCCTATCTGAAAATCCAATCCTTACTGAACAAGAACAACAAGGCACACCCTTTGTTGGCGCAATAGCCGCCGGTACGCCCATAGAAGCCTTGGAAAATATTTGTTATATGAATATTCCTGACGAAATTAAAACAGACAAACCTTGTTACATTCTTCAGGTAAAAGGCGATTCCATGATTGATGATGGCATTTTTGATGGTGACTGGGTCATTATTGAACAGCAAAGCCATGCTCGAAATGGTCAGATCGTTGTTGCTTTAATTGATAAAACAGATGCAACGCTAAAATATATTGAGCAATATCCCCACGAAACCGTTTTAATTCCTGCCAATAAAAACATGCAAGCCATGCGCTTTCACCCTCAACAGGTAGAAATTCAAGGTATTTTAGTGGGGCAAATGAGAAGTTATAAATAAACCAAAAGTATACAATAAAGCGAGGAAAATCATGATTACACATATTCATATGCAAGACCAGATTGACAATAGAATTGAAGACCTGATGGATGAAAAAACTCACTATGACTGGGATGAGATATTTCAAAATGCCAGCACATTTTCATTGCTTGTGCTATTTATGACACTGGGTTTAAGCTGGTAAGCAGCTTCGTGAATAATGTTATTCCCACGCAGTAAGCGTGGGAATAAAAACTCAGACTATAATATATCTAAAATAAGAAATAGCACAACCGTTAGCCCAAGACCGCAATGGATAACACCGTTGACACTGGCGTAAGGTTTTAAAAAACCACCTTCGGGTACTTTATTATCAGTGAGTTTTTTAACAATACCTAAATGTTTAATGGCAGGATAAGCACCGTTATATTGTAGAGCTACAATAAGGACAACAGCTACAATAAATGCCAACATGCTAAAACTATGAGGATAATGTGATGACGCACCCATAAAAAACAACATGGGAATGGAAAATAAAGTGTTGGTTCTTGAAGCTAAACCGGCAGTAGCTAGTGCACCTGCGGCTTCAGGAATAGCTTCACCACCATTAGCAACCTGGGTAGTAGAAGCAATAACAATTTGCTGACTAGGCCAGATGATTAACCAGACATTTAAAAACATAAATATACCCAGCAATGCGCCTACATAAATATCCATAGACATTGCGCCGCCACGCATAGCGAAAATACCCAAACCGGTAATTAAGGTAAACATGGCTCCCCAGCGAAACCACCATAAAGCACGGGGTACCAGTTTTTGTATAGCATCTGATTTTGAAGCACCATCGGCTTCTTTAAAGTACTCTGTTTGTACAAAATTAAAGTAGTAAAGCAAACCAATCCAGGCGATTCCTGCCATAAAATGTCCCCATCTTAGTAGCATTTCAAAACCTAGTGATGTTGTAAATAAATCCATAGCAACCTCTTTTTTATAATTATTGTAAAGCCGCATTATTTATTCTTTGCAGCAATAGAATATACACATATAAACACCTGCATTGTCAAATGTTTTTTTATGGAAGAAGTGCTGGTGAACGGTGGTTACGATGATTATATTAATATATTAAAATTAGCACCGTTGATAAAAGTGTTTAATTAATGTATTCAAAAGCAAACTGTATTATCATTGAAACTAAACCGAATTATTAAAGGAACTCTATCATGCGTCAGTTATTAGCTTTTAGCTTGATACTTATCTCTACATGCTTATTTGCACAACAGCCTCAGGAGCTAATGGCCATTCCAGAGCCGCCTGAATTACCTTTAACTATTCAAAGCGGAGAAGTAATAGAGCCTGATATTACTATTAGACGAGAAGGTAAAAAAACGATTCAGGAGTATCGAAAAAATGGTGTGCTTTACATGGTAAAAATAATACCTGTTGTAGGGCCTGCCTATTATTTCATTGATACTAATGGAGATGGTAATATGGATGTTAGAGGAAGTGATCTGGATAAAGGTCTAAAAATCAACCAGTGGAAATTATTTCAATGGGACTAAAATTCATCTGACCCAAGCACCGAGGGTGCTTGGGTCAGAAACATCGACATTAAGCACTTTCTACTGAAGGCCTTAACATAACTTTTTTCCCCGTTAAAACATCCAGTGTTTTCCATAATCTGCTAAAAACAGGTTCCTGGGAATAGGGTATACCATGTTTTTCACAGACTGCTTTTACCTTGGGCTGAGCCATTTGATAACGATTTAATGGAATATCGGGCCACAAATGATGTTCAATTTGATAATTCAGCCAGCCATGCACAAAATCAACAGGGTCACTGCCTGTTGTAAAGTTAGTTGATCCTAAAATTTGTCTCAAATAAAATTCGCCTTTATTGGTGGATTTATCCTCAAAAACATAAATGTCTTCTCCTACATGATTAGTACCAATGACCAAAAAAGTATGTATATTAGTCATTAACTCGGCTAATAGGGAATTGATTAAAACATTAGTGGCCGCTATTGCTCCTCCTAAAGTAGCTACAATGCCCACAGGAATAAACAAAAGTGGAATCAGTACAAAGCGAATAGAAGCGTAGGGTAGTAAACATTTTTTCCACAACTCCTGACCTTCTGGTTTTAAAGGATGCCATTCATTCAACTTGGATAAAGCCGCTATCTCTGTGCCCGCTTTTTTGGCCTTGCTATTACGAAGATGCCGTAAGGTAACCGGTGCATAATAAAAAAACTTCCAGACACAGGCCATCATACCCAGTAAAATATAGCGTAACCAAAGCGGCATATTTTTAGCTCTGAAGTTTTTGGTGTTAAATTCAGCCTGGTCAGGGTCTGCTTGCTCGCCCAGATTATAATGATGCAGGTCATTATGTTCTTTATCCCAGGCTTCCGGGAGCATCCATTCAAACCAGTCTAAATAGCGTCGTTTTCCTTTGGCAAAGCCTTTACTAGTATAGTGCACAGGTAAACCGTCAATTTTGTCGTAGCCCCTGTGAAGGATGTGATGAGCAATGGTTGTCCAGCGCGTCATATTACCTTGGCTGATGAAATAGGCAGAAACAGGATTAGGGATTATCCAGGCCGTACTGTAACCGAGTACAGAGCATAATCG
>CAZDMC010000071.1:6995-7943 GCA_964506335.1 uncultured Methylomarinum sp.
ACCCAGATCAGCCATGACTTCATCACGGATATTATCTAAATCTTTGGCTAGTTCTTCTCTGTCAACTTCATGATATATACACTTTGTCAAAATTTATTCCTTGTTATTCAAAGTTGAAATAATATCAACTTTGATATGATAGCTTATCACCGAAAACACTCAGCCAGTCTTTTCTAAACTGATCTACAGCAAGTGCTACGGTGGGATTAATAAACATTTGTTCTGCAATGTCCGGTGGTAATGTAATGGCTCCTATGCCCAGTTTCATAATTTCCATCGCCTGATAGGTGTTCTTAAAACTGGCCGCTAAAATTTTGCAATTTAACTGGTTTTTATCAAGTAGCAGCTGTAAATCTGCGACTGTAGCTATGCCATTCAAGCCCATTGCATCAATACGATTAACATAGGGTGCTAAATAATCAGCGCCGCATAATGCCGCTATAAAACCCTGATGAGCACTATAAATAGCTGTAGCCAATGTGGGGATGCCTAATGCGCTTATCTTTTTTATGGCACTTAAACCGGTTTCAGTCGCCGGTATTTTAACCACAAGATCATAAGGCAAACTATCAAGCTGTTTGGCTTCCTCTACCATATCAGCCACTGTTAAGCTAACGACTTGTGCATGGAATCTGGCCTTGCCGCCTAATATTTTAGTCAAATCAGCTAATAAACCATTTAAACCCATTCCAGATTTGGCCAGGATTGATGGATTGGTCGTCACGCCTTTTAGAGGGAGGCATTGACTAAAACGCGCTATTTTTTGCAGATCTGCTGTGTCAAGATAGAGCTCAATCATTACTGAATTGTGAAAATGGACTGTTTAGAAAATCCAGTACAAAATGATACTGTTGATTTTTAACAATGGATTTGACCAGATCAATATTAACGTTCATATATTCATGCACAATAGTATTTCTTAAACCGATAATTTTTTTCCATTCCTGC
>CAZDMC010000072.1:0-540 GCA_964506335.1 uncultured Methylomarinum sp.
TTATTGGGATACTTATGCTAAACAGGATGATTTCCCCTCACTTTGAATTACACCCTATCAGAACCGATCGGATTAAAAGCGATGCAATATATCCATATTATTATAGACAGAAAACCTCTAAAATAGTCTTTCCACCCAGGCCAGCAAGGGACTTATTGTATTACGTTCCATAGGCAAATTTTTTGGTCTGGCTGGTATCAGAAGCGGTTTTGTCATTGCAGACACTACCATTCTCAGCTCGCTTAATGAAAAGCTAGGCCCCTGGACTATCAGCCATCCGAGCCGATTCATCACAAGTCATGCATTACAAGACACTGACTGGCAAAAAAAACACGACAAAATTTAAAGCAACAAGCTAATAAACTTAGTTCAATACTCACTAAAAATGGTTTAAAGCCTAAGGGTAAAACAGATTTATTTCAGTGGATACCTCATCCAAAGGCACAAGAAATTCATCAGTTTTTAGCTCAACATGGAATACTCACCCGCTTATTTTATCAGCCGCTAAGTCTACGTTTTGGACTTCCAGAAAATGAACGG
>CAZDMC010000072.1:623-7940 GCA_964506335.1 uncultured Methylomarinum sp.
ACTCGAAATCCCCATTTACTCCAAGTAAACTCCGGTTTCTGCTTCCGTCAGCAGGTAACTGACAGCGGTTCGTAACGATCTTGAACAACTGCAAACGATCAAAATAATACAAAAAACACTACACAATAAATCTTACGCATAGCTATTAATCAGATTTTTTAAGGTTTCCTGAGCAATGGGTTTGGTTAAATAGTCATCAAAACCCTTCGCCAGAGCTTCTTCTATTTTATTTTTATCAGCATAGGCACTGATTGCAATCACCGGCATTGTTATGTTTTTTTGTCTAATGATTTGAATCAGCTGAAAACCATTGATAACAGGCATGTTTAAATCAACCAGTGCTAATTGGTAACTATTAGTCGATAATAAATCAATGGCTTCCGCACCATTAATGGCTGTGTCAAATGAACAATCAAAACTATCCAGCATATAAGTAATCAACATCATATTGATTTCATTATCCTCTGCAACCAATATATGCATATTTTTTATCGGCGGTTTTGATAAATCAGAGGTATTGGTAAAAGAGCTCTCCTTTTCTTTTAGTGGCAATGGCACAGAAAAATTAAATGTACATCCCTGATTAACATCACTGCTAACAGAAATGCTTCCTTTCATTAATTGTGTTAATTCATAGCAAATGGCAAGCCCTAGACCCACGCCTTCTTTAGAAAAATTATTGTTATTGATCTGGGTAAACGGGGTAAATATTTTGTCTTGGTCAGCAATGGAAATCCCGCAACCCGTATCAATGAGACTGAGATTTAAAATATCATTTGTATGTGAAATATTAAGCGTTATATTCCCTGTATCCGTAAATTTAATCGCATTGTCCAGTAAATTACTGATAATCTGATTTAGCCGTTTTTCATCGCCCTTAACCCATCGAGGAATAGATTGTTGATTAGCTATAAATTGTAAATTATTTTCTTCTGCCTTGAGCATAAAAACAGAAATAATATCGTCAATAAAACTCTTAAAATCAAATAATACCGGTTGAATAACAATTTTATGCGTTTCAATTTTTGAAATTTCAAGAATATCATTAATCATGGTTAATAAATGATGTCCACAATGATTAATAAGGGTAATTTGTTTCTTATCCTCGACTGACAAATAAGGTTTTTTTTGTAGTAGCTGGCTAAACCCTAGAATACCGTTAAGCGGTGTTCTTAATTCATGACTTATATTAGATAAGAACTGAGTTTTTGCCTGGCTGGCTGATTCTGCATTGTTTTTTGCAGTTAATAATGCACTTGTTCTACTGCTTATAAGTTGCTGAGTTCTTAAATATCGTCCTGTTAAAAGCAACAAACATAAACCCAGCAAACTGGTAAAAAGAAAACCGCTAATAAGCACCCACCACATGGACCAATGGGTGTTCAAATAATAATGCTGAGTATCTAAACAGAACGTTAATTTCCATTGCTGATTGGCTACGGAAATGAACTGTTCAAGGTTTGGAAATTGGTGGTTCTCACTACCATATAGTAAGATGTTATTGTTACTATTACGAATTGACAGAATTAAATTTTCAGAGGTATTGGTTTTTTTATAGATACTTTTTATTAATTGAGGTAGAGAAATTGTATTTACAATTACACCTGTAAGCAAAATACTATTGCTTTTATTAACCACTGCGTAAAAATGACTTAGCTTTTTTTTGTCATCGGACAATAAGAAAATTTTATTATTTTGGGCAATGTTGTGAGTCAGTAGTCCTAAAAGTTCCGGCCTTATAGTTAAATCTGAGTGCTTGTTATTTTCTTTAGCTTTATGATAAACCAAGAGTAATTGGTTTTCATCTTTAGCAGAATATTCAAAAAACCTTAACGCTTCATTTTCTTTAAAACCATCAAAAAAAGAATGGGTAAAACGCTCGAATTCTTGTTCTGAAACATGCTTTGAACTTTGATAAAAATTCTGAATAGAATGAATAAAACGCAGATGATTATCAATACGACTTTCTAAAGCATGTGTTACTGATAAGGTGTCGTCGAGAAAAACTTGCTGATGCCGTTGCGTTTCAAGATCAAGAATGTAAAAGAAAAAGGATAAAATGATGGCAAAAGAAGTGATTAAAGGAAGTCCCAATGATAAACGCCGCTTTTTCCACAACTTATTTCTGGGTGTAAAAAGGGTTAATATAACCGGAGTAAAGATGAGAACGCCCAAGATATCACCTACCCACCAGGTGAACCAGTTAATCGGTGTTTCTGAGACTGAAATAATGCCACTGAATAACATGACAGAAATACCTATGCTTGCCGGAATTAAACAACTTACAGGGCCCCCTAATAATAAAAACAGTATAATTTCTTTATCATTAATGAGTTCAACGGGAAAGCCGGAGTACTTTTTTATTAAATAAGTCCCCGAATAAGCAAAAGCGGTGGCTCCTATACCCGTTGCCAAATATATTTGAATGGATTGAGAGTCAAACCCAAAAACCCAGCCACTGATCAAAAAATTGCCTATAAAAATACCGGGCAAGATACGGTTGCCATAAAGTAGCACAGAGGCTAAAGCGATTCCGGCAGGTGGCCAGATAGCACTTGCCTGACTTGGAGGCACAGCAATTTGCAAGCCTAATAAACCAAATAAAAAATAAGCACTGGCAATAGCCAAGATTAACAAAGCAGTTTTCGAATAATAAAAACTTGATGTCTTCGCTAAAAATGATAGTTTATCAATAGACATGCTTGATTTTCCAGGCGGCTGGTTTATTATTTTTATTAGAACTTAATACTACACTATTGATAGATGATGACCTTAACTATTACCCAATTTATTAAAGAAGATATCTGGACCACGCCTGAAACAAATTATTCATCCTTGCAATTAAAAGGAGTGGTCACTTTAAAAATCTTATTACTCGCCATTCAAGGCTTTAAAAAAGACCTTTGCCAACTCAGAGCATCGGCATTAACACTTTATACCTTGCTCTCTATTGTGCCGGTGATTGCTTTATTATTTGGTGTTGCCAAAGGTTTTGGCTTTGAAAAAAAACTGGAACAGCAGTTACTGGAGCAATCTTCAGAACAAGATACCATGATGTTACAGCTGATTGAATTTTCGCAAAACATGCTGTCAAGTACCAAAGGGGGAATCGTTGCTGGAATTGGTGTTGTGGTCTTGTTCTGGACTGTAATAAAGGTGATTGGCAATATTGAGGAATCATTTAATCATATCTGGAAAATCAAAAAAAACCGAACATTAGCCAGAAAGTTAAGTGATTATTTATCATTAATGATGCTGGCACCGGTATTATTAATTGCCTCTAGTAGTATGACTGTATTTGTAAAAACGCAAATAACCTGGCTGGTTAAAATTATTCAATTGCCGGAGTTCGGCACAAAAGTGGTGCTTTATGCCATGACCTACTCGCCTTTAGTGATTATGTCTGCATTATTTACCTTTATTTTTATTTTTATGCCTAATAAAAAAATAAATTTTCAGGCAGGATTGATCGCAGGAATTATCACAGGGATTATGTATCAGCTGGTGCAATGGGCGTATTTAAGCTTGCAAATTGGCGCATCAAGTTATAATGCCATCTATGGTAGTTTTGCCGCATTACCCTTATTTCTTATCTGGCTACAATTAGTCTGGATTGTGGTTTTACTGGGCTGTGAAATTTCTTTTTATCTACAAAATTATGACAACTATCGACATAATGAGCAATTTTCTAATTTGAGTTTTTCATTAAAAAAAGTAATTGCTTTTAAAGTCTGTCATCTCATAGTCATGCGTTTTTTTAAGACTGAAAAAGCGGCTAATACAGAACGGATTGCCGAACAATTACAATTACCTGTTTCAGTGGTACAAAAATCGCTTTCTACACTGCTGGAAGCCAATTTGATTGTTGAATTAAATGGTTTTGATGAGGAGCAGAAAAGGTATCATCCTGCACAGGATATTAATAGTTTAACTGTTTCTTATATGGCTAATGCACTTGAAACTAATGGACGAAATACTATTCCAGGGTTTAATGGGGATAACATATTTTACCAGCAATTAAATGAATCGGATGCGCTGGTTTTATTAAAGGATGCTTTGGCACCGTAAATTTACCATACCTTATTTTGAAAAAATGCGGCTACATAGAGTATATAATGTATAGCATTTACAAT
Organism: uncultured Methylomarinum sp.; assembly: GCA_964506335.1. Taxonomy (GTDB): domain Bacteria; phylum Pseudomonadota; class Gammaproteobacteria; order Methylococcales; family Methylomonadaceae; genus QPIN01. Next base: position 4,757 of record CAZDMC010000072.1, read on the forward strand.
GTCTAAATACCCTTTTGTTTATTTCAATGGAAAATTTATCTGATTATCTTGTTAAAAACCCCAAGCAAATCCTGGCTTACCTAAAAACCGTTGCCGCTAAAAAATGTCTGATTTCAGTAGGTTTTGGAAATAACAATTCGTTTTTAACCGCTATTGTAGGTTTTAATGAAAAAGACCAAACATTGAGGTTCGATTGTGGCCCCAAAGAATATCTTAATAAGGCACTACTCAGCTCGGGTGTTGTTACTTTTAAAACTGAATATGATGGCATAAAAGTACTGTTTGATGGTCGAGCATTAAAAAAAGAAGGTGATATCGCTCAACCGACTTTATCCATGAAAATGCCGACTAAAATCTATTGGATACAACGCCGTCGATTTTATCGTACTCGCTCGCCTTTTTCAAAAAACAGCTATTGCTCTTTTATCATTCAAGACCCAGAAGATAAAAACAATATAGAAAGCTATGACTTTAAACTTTTTGATCTTAGCGCCACAGGCTTTTCTATCTTGACTGACACCCTAAAAATAGCTAAACCGCTTACAGTAGACGACGAATTTATTGATTGCAAGCTGGTGCTTGATGGCGCTGAAACACTGACTATTAGCTTTATTATTCGTAATATCCTTGCGCTAAACCCGAATAAATTAAAAAAATATCAGCGCGTAGGTTGTGAGTTCATAAATTCCAGCCAAAATAATGAATCTGCCTGTTTGCGCTATATGCAAAATATAGAACGCGAATTCAAGAAGACCCAGAAATAATCCATGACTGCCAAAGAAACGCTTCCCTATATAACAAACAGATATACCGTTTCTGAGCTGAACAGAGCCACAAAAGATTTATTATCAAGCCATTTTTCTATCGTTCAGGTTGAAGGCGAAATATCTAATTTAAGCAAGCCTTCCTCAGGGCATATTTATTTTTCCTTAAAAGACAAAAAGGCACAAATCCGTTGCGCCATGTTTAAATCACAGCAACGTCGTTTAAAGTTTAAACCGGAAAACGGCAAGCAAGTTATCCTTTCTGCTCAAGTCAGTTTGTATGAAGCTCGCGGTGATTATCAGCTGATTGTCGATAATATGCAGCTAGATGGTGAAGGTGATTTACAACAAGCCTTTGAGCAATTAAAAACAAAATTGTTAAATGAGGGATTATTTGTCGCTGAAAAAAAACACATATTACCTGAAATACCCCGACAAATAGGTATTATCAGCTCTGCTACTGGCGCAGCTGTCCATGATATTCTAACGGTATTAAAGCGACGATTTCCCAGTATACCCGTTATTATTTATCCTACCGCTGTGCAAGGCGAACAGGCTAAGTTTGAAATTGTAGATGCCCTTGAAATGACTAACCAGCAAAAAAAAGTTGATCTAATCATACTGGCACGAGGTGGGGGCTCATTAGAAGATTTATGGGCATTCAATGAAGAGTCGGTAGCCAGAGCCATCTTCAAATCAAACATACCTGTTATTTCAGGCATAGGCCATGAAGTTGATTTCACCATTGCCGATTTTGTCGCAGACTTTCGTGCAGCAACCCCCTCTGCAGCCGCTGAAAGTGCAGTGCCTGATCAGCAAATATGGCTTAAACAATTTCAGTCTATCAAGTATCAATTACAGCAAATCATCCAGCGCCGTCTTATTCAAGCTCAACAATCAAGCCGTTGGTTAACAAAAAGATTACAGCAACAACACCCTGGACAACAATTACAAAGACATGCACAAACACTGGATCATCAGGAATTGCGCTTACTTGCTGCGATAAAGGTTAAAATAACACAGCATAAAGAACAAATAACAAGACAAAACAGTGTATTACAACAATTTAACCCCGTCAGAAAAATATCCCTTTATCAGCAGCAACTGCGCTATTTACACAATCGTTTAACGGTTACTATTCAGCATAAACTAGAGTCTTCACAAAACAAATACAGGCTATTAGTGCAAACATTAAATGCCGTCAGTCCCTTGGCTACATTAGAAAGAGGTTATGCCATCGTTAGTATGGCTGATTCATCTTCTGTGCTTACTTCCAGCCGGCAAGTATCAATGCAGGACACCATTAAAACCCGTCTTCATCATGGCCAGATTATTAGCCGGATTACAAAAATAAATCATGAATAAAAGCAGATTCACCTTATTAATTTTTTCTTTTTTGCTACCGCTACCAGGCTGGGGCAACAAGCTCCCTGACCAGCTTGCAGTGCCTGGAGGCATCATAAAAATTGCTGTTGCAGAGATTAACCAGCACAAACCTAACGTATTTTTTTATGATAAAAAAGTGCTGGTCACAGCAAATGATACTCACTGGTTAGCATTGGTCGGCATCCCTTTATCTGCAAAAGTGGGCGAGCATAAAATCAGCATAAAATCTGATAAACAAAGTCGCCAGAAAACCTTTAGCATTGTAGATAAAACCTATCCGGCTCAGCACATTACTATCAAAAAGAAACGGATGGTCAGTGGTTTTACTAAAGAAGACTTAAAAAAAATAAAAGCTGATAAAGCAGCTATGGTAAAAGCAAAAGCCATCTGGTCAGAACAAACTATTGATGCTGATTTTATGGCACCTGTTGACGGCAGACTGAGCAGTTTATTTGGTTTAAAACGCTTTTTTAACGATATTCCCAAACGCCCTCATAATGGCCTTGATATTGCCGCGCCAACTGGAACACCTATTTTAGCACCCGCATCAGCCAAAGTAATTGATACCGGAAATTATTATTTTAATGGCAATACTGTTTTTTTAGATCATGGACAAGGTTTGCTCACTGCCTATTTACACATGGACGAAATCAAGGTAAAGCCTGGGCAATTAGTAAAACAGGGAGAGCCTTTAGGTACCGTGGGTGAAACAGGTAGAGTTACTGGCCCTCATTTACACTGGATTGTTTATTTAAACAAAGTCCCTGTTGATCCGGCTCTTTTTATCAGCAAGGATATAGCCAGACTGGCTTCCCGAAATAAAAAATAAACGTAACTACTCAGCTTACCCTTGATTTTGTCCAATAGCCGCGTTGAAAGTGCTCATTTACACGTGTAAACTGCGCGCTTTCGCCTTGCTCTTGAAAAAAATCAAGGGCAATCTGAGCAGTTACAGATTATCCTAGAAAAATCAGTTGAGCACGGATTTTGTGGAAAATCTGGGCGAAAAAGACAAAGAATGGCTCGAAGATAAA
>CAZDMC010000073.1:0-7890 GCA_964506335.1 uncultured Methylomarinum sp.
GGATTTATAGTGCAAGCTATTGGTTTCACAGTGCTTTGGTCGGATTATTGCTCCTGCATAATCGACATTCACTACGTCCCTGTAGCTCAAAAAATCTTAGTCTCACCCATTCGGTTAGCCGGGCATTTTTTTGAAGTGCTGTGGAATCAATAGCTTGTGTTAGAAACCGTGATCCAACTGATTTTTCAGGTTAAACCAACAGGAGAACTAAAATGAACACTATAAAAAATATAAGCAAGGCAATCACATGTCTGATTACATTTATGCTCATGACTTCACAGATAGCTGGAGCAAAAAGTTTTATCAAAATGCCCTGGCATTCCCCCGATCAAATCCAGATAAAAACAAAACTATCCCAGACTAAATTAGTCCAAAATGGAGCCAATACTGTTTTTATGGATATTACCTTTATTCCCCCGGCTGTCAATAATATCAGCCAGCAGCAACGTGCCACCGATATGATTATTGTACTAGACAGGAGTGGTTCTATGTCAGAGGCAAAAAAAATATCTTATGCTAAAGCAGCCATCTGGGACGTATTGGGGCGTTTAAATAACAATGACCGTTTTGCCCTGGTTTCATTTGCTAATAATGCGATTGTGCAATCGCCTTTGGTTCATGTAACTGCTTCTAATCGCAGCTATTTAAATAATGTAGTGAGTTCTATTAATGCAGCGGGTGGCACCAATATGGGTGAAGGTTTAAACGCCGCCTTAAATCTATTGGCTAATAATCGCAGTGAACGAGCCAGAAAAATTCTATTACTTTCAGATGGGCAGGCTAATCAAGGCATTACTAACCCAGAACAATTGGCACAGTTAGCCACTAGAGCAACTCAGTATGGCGCTGTTTTATCATCTATAGGCATGGGCCTGGGGTTTAATGAAACGCTAATGGCAAAACTGGCGGATCATGGCATGGGACATTATTATTATCTTGAAGATTTATCAGGGCTGGGAGCTATTCTAGCCAGAGATTTAAGCGATACTCGTAATATTTATGCAAACAGCAGTACTTTGGAAATGGTGTTAGGTGGTGGCGTTAAATTAATTGATGCCGGTGGTTACCCTATAAGCCATACAGGTTCTTCAACTGTTCAAGTCACAACAGGGCAAATGTTAGCCAATACCCCTAAGCATTTTGTGATGAGTTTTAATGTACCTACTGCTCATGTTGGCACAGTCTCTTTAGGCTCTATGCGATTAAATTACCAGGTTAATGGTGAGCAGTTACAATTCATGGTTAATGCCGAAGAATTAGTTTTAGCCGTAGTAGCGCCTGAATTTCGTATCCAGGCGCAGCAATCCATTGATAAGGATGTTTATCAGAATAGCTGGGTAGAAAATAATCTGGGAAGAATGAAGAAAACAGTGAGTAAATGGTTGCGTGAAGGTAAAAAAGATAAAGCCAAACAGGCTATTAACGAATATCGTGCAGAAGTTAAAGCAGCATCTGTAGAGAGCAATATAGTGTTAGCTACGCCAGTCGTTAAAAGCAAACTGGATGCCATGGAGAAAGAAGTGGACGATGCTTTTGATGGTAGCTTGCTGGATCAACAGGTAAAAAGAAACCGTAGTGCGAAAAGTATGCAATATGATTCTATTAATACTCAGAGAAAATAGTAAAGTATTCAAGCAGGTATGGATTTATTCGTACCTGCAAAATTCATGCTGATTTCTTTTTTAAATGAACCAGTAGTAAAGAAATCGCCGCTGGTGTTATACCTGGTATGCGAGATGCCTGGCCTAAGGTTTCCGGTTTTTGTAATTTTAATTTTTCACTGACCTCGTTAGAAATCCCTGAAACTTTGCTGTAATCTTCATCTACCGGCAATTTTAAATGGTTATAACGCTTGGTTCTGTTGATTTCTGTTTGTTGCCTGTCAATATAGCCTGCATATTTAGCTTGTACACCAACTTGTTGAGCCACTCGTTCATCAATATTGGAAATATTGGCAAATTCAAGCAAGCTATCAACATCAACTTCTGGGCGAGAGAGTAATGACATCATGCTGGCTTCTTTTTTAATTTCTTTGCCCCAGGTTTTTTCGGCTTGCAAGGCTTTGTCAGTGCTGACCCTCACCCACTGTTTAGACAAATCATTCTGCAACTGGGCAATTGCTTCACGTTTTTGTTGAAATGCCTGCCAGCGGTGCTCATCCACCAAACCTAATTCCCAACCTTTTTCAGTTAAACGTAAATCGGCATTATCTTCTCTTAACAATAAGCGATATTCTGCACGACTGGTAAACATTCGATAAGGTTCCTGTGTGCCACGGGTAATCAGGTCATCAATCATTACCCCGATATAGGCTTCATGACGTTGCGGACACCAGCCCTCCAGTTCGTTGACTAATCTTGCTGCATTTAATCCTGCAATTAATCCTTGCGCCGCCGCTTCTTCATAACCTGTTGTACCATTGATTTGTCCAGCGAAAAATAAAGCTTTCATCGGTTTGGTTTCCAAAGAAGCTTTTAAGTCAATGGGATTAAAAAAATCATATTCAATGGCATAGCCTGGGCGAATAATTACCGCATTTTCAAAACCCAGCATGGATTGAACTAGCTGGTATTGAATATCAAAAGGCAGGCTGGTTGAAATGCCGTTGGGATAAACTTCGTGGGTTTGCAAGCCCTCTGGTTCAACAAATATCTGATGTGAGTCTCGGTCAGCAAAACGCACGACTTTATCTTCAATGGAGGGACAATAGCGTGGGCCAACACCGTCAATAACACCGGTATACATAGGCGAACGATCCATTCCAGAGCGAATAATATCGTGGGTTTTACTATTGGTTCGGGTGATATAACAGGGGATTTGGCGGGGGTGCTGTTCTCGGTTGCCCATATATGAAAATACTGGCAAAATCTCATCACCATGTTGGGCTTGTAGTTTGTCAAAATCAATAGTTCTGCCGTCAATCCGTGGCGGCGTTCCTGTTTTTAAACGATCAACCCGAAAAGGTAATTCACGTAAGCGTTTTGATAAAGCAATGGATGCCGGGTCGCCAGCACGGCCGCCACTATAATTTTCAAGACCAATATGAATTAAGCCGCCTAAAAAGGTACCTGTTGTTAAAACCACTGCTTTTGCAGAAAAATCCAGGCCCATCTGAGTTTTAACACCGACTACTTTATCGCCTTCAACAATTAAATCAGCCACAGTTTGTTGAAATAAAGTTAGATTTTCCTGATTTTCCAGCATTGACCTTATCGCCTGTTTATATAAACTACGATCCGCTTGAGCGCGTGTAGCCCGCACTGCCGGGCCTTTGCTGGCATTTAAAGTTCTAAATTGAATACCGGCCTTATCAGCGGCGTGTGCCATGGCACCGCCTAGCGCATCTATTTCTTTAACCAAATGGCCTTTGCCTATGCCGCCAATGGCTGGGTTGCAACTCATCAGTCCTAAAGTATCAATATTTTGAGTCAGCAACAGGGTATTCACGCCACAACGCGCTGAGGCTAAAGCCGCTTCTGTACCGGCATGTCCGCCACCAATAATGATAACGTCAAAACTTTTCTGGAAATTTACAGTCATTTTATGTTCAAATGTAAAGCCTATATTAATAATCTATGGAGAATATTAAGGAGTTGTTATGAAAAAAAGAAAGATTAGCAAAGCACTGGAATCAAAAAGCATTAAAAACCCAGTTGCAAAATTTGCTTTCCAGTTTAATAAAGCACAGGTTTTTAAAGACAAAACCAAATACCAAAGAGCCGCTAAACATAAGGAATGGGAAATGAATAACTTATATATTATGGCGCAGAATTTTTGTTTGTATTCGTTGGTATAGCAACGGGCGCATAGCATGCTACGTAACTGTTGCTATACCAACGAAGACAGACAAAAAGACAAGCTAGAATGTATAAGTTATTTGTTTTCTGTTCCTAAGCACAGGGAGTCTTGTTTAGTGGTTTCTTAGCTTTAAATTAATTTAACTAAATCCTCAGTCCTGCTTTAAGTATTTCTTATTCCGCACTACTCTTTTTGCCTTAAAAAAACTTCTCAGTAAATCAGCACAAACATCCTCAAGTACGCCACCGTGCCAACTGACTTTATGATTTAAAAAATCGGCATCTGATAAATGTAAAGCATTACAAACTGCGCCTCTTTTAGCATCAAAAGCCCCAAAAACTAGTCTGTTAATTCTAGCATGAGAAATAGCACCCATGCACATCACACAAGGTTCTAGTGTTACATAAAGTGTTGAATCTGTTAATCTATAATTTTCAATAGCAAGACCCGCCTGGCGTATTGCCATAATTTCAGCATGAGCCGTTGGATCATGCTGATTTATCATCGTATTCCAGCCCTCTGCTACACAATGATTGTCCTTGACTAATACAGCGCCAACCGGCACTTCGCCATAATTCTGTGCGCGTTGTGCCAGTCTGATAGCATAACGCATCCAGTGCTGGTCGGATTCAGTTATTCCCACTCTATGGTCGCGGGCGGCTTACCTGAAATATCATAGGTTACCCGGGAAATGCCCGACACTTCATTAATAATTCTGCGTGAAATCAAATCCAGAAATTCATAGGGTAAATGTGCCCAGCGTGCGGTCATAAAATCAATGGTTTCAACGGCACGAATAGCAATGACATAATCATAGCGTCTGCCATCGCCCATGACACCGACTGATTTAACCGGTAAAAATACTGCAAAAGCCTGACTTACTTTGTCATAAAGCTCATGCCTGTATAATTCTTCAATAAAAATGGCATCTGCCTGGCGTAATAAGTCAGCATATTCTTTTTTGACTTCACCTAAAATCCTGACCCCTAAACCTGGCCCGGGAAAGGGATGGCGAAAAACCATTTCAGCAGACAAGCCCAGCTCTAGCCCCAGTTTTCTAACTTCGTCCTTAAATAATTCTCTTAATGGCTCAACCAGCTTCAAGGTCATATTTTCGGGTAAACCACCGACATTATGATGTGATTTAATCAAATGCGCTTTGCCGCTTTTAGAGCCTGCCGACTCAATAACATCAGGATAAATGGTACCTTGCGCCAGCCATTTTGCATTGGTTAATTTGCTGGCTTCCTGTTCAAAAATTTCAACAAATAGATTGCCAATAATTTTGCGTTTTACTTCCGGGTCAGTCACGCCTTTTAAAGCAGATAAATAGCGCTGCTCAGCATTGACCCGAATTACCTGAACGCCCATGTGTTCAGCAAACATGGCCATCACCTGATCGCCTTCATGTAAGCGTAACAATCCCGTATCGACAAACACACAAGTGAGCTGTTGTCCAATCGCCTTATGTAATAAAGCGGCAACAACTGATGAATCCACTCCCCCTGATAAACCTAAAATAACCTGATCTGTACCTACTGCTTTCTGTACAGATAATAGACTATCTTCAATAATATTACTGGCTGTCCATAAAGCATCACAGCCACAAATATCTACCACAAAACGCTGGAGAATTCTGCCGCCCTGTTTAGTATGAGTCACTTCTGGATGAAACTGTAGGCCATAAAAGGCTTTTTGTTCATGACCAATACCAGCAATCGGTGCGCCTTCTGAGCTTGCAATACAATTAAAACCTTCTGGCAAATCAATAACCCTGTCTCCATGACTCATCCACACATCCAATAAGCCATAACCCTCGGCAGAGGTATGATCTTCAATATTACTTAATAATCTGGAATGACCCCGAGCTCTGATTTGTGCATAACCAAACTCACGATGATCGGAGGAGGCAACGGTTCCCCCCATTTGTTCAGTCATGGTTTGCATACCATAACAAATGCCTAGAACAGGAATACCCAGCTCAAAAACCAGTTGCGGTGCTCTTGGCGTATCATGACCCGTTACACTTTCCGGGCCGCCAGACAAAATAATGCCTTTGGCTGAAAATTGCTGAATTTCCTCTGCACTGCATTCACAGGAATAGATTTCACAATAAATACCAATTTCACGAATTCTACGCGCGATTAACTGGGTATATTGCGAGCCAAAATCTAAAATAAGAATTTTGTGCGAATGAATATCCGCTGCTGCTTGTTGTTGATTCAATGGAAAACTCTATAAAATATGAACGAATGGAACAAAACTAAGAGCTCTTCGCTCTTTATCTTGAGCCTTGCGTCTTGGCTCTTTAGCCTGCTTTTTCTAACTCACCTGATAATTGGGTGCTTCTTTGGTAATAGCCACATCATGCACATGACTTTCTCGCATACCGGCACTGGTTACCCGAACAAATTGGGCATTATCGTGCATATAATCAATAGATGGGCTTCCGGTATAGCCCATACTGGCTTTTATACCGCCTAGTAATTGATGAATAATGGCTAGCATACTGCCTTTATAAGGAACACGACCTTCAATACCCTCGGGGACTAATTTTTCTACATTATCTTCTTCCTGAAAATAGCGATCGCTGGAGCCTTGCTGTTGAGACATTGCCCCTAAAGACCCCATGCCTCGGTAAGATTTATAAGACCGGCCTTGATATAATTCAACTTCGCCCGGTGCTTCTTCAGTTCCGGCAAATAAACCGCCCAGCATTACCGAACATGCACCTGCTGCCAGGGCTTTGGCAACGTCGCCTGAATAACGAATACCGCCGTCAGCAATTAAAGGAACATCAGTGCCTTTTAAAGCTTCTGCAACATTGCTGATTGCGGTAATTTGAGGCATTCCCACCCCTGCAACAATTCGTGTAGTACAAATAGAGCCAGGGCCAATACCCACTTTAACGCCATCTGCCCCTGCTTCTACTAATGCTTTGGCCGCCGTCGCAGTAGCAATATTGCCGCCGATAACCTGAACCTGGGGGTAATGTGTTTTAACCCAGCGAACCCTGTCTAAAACGCCTTGAGAATGGCCGTGCGCAGTATCAACAACAATAACATCAACGCCTGCATTAACTAATGCTTTGATGCGTTGCTCAGTGCCTTCGCCCGTTCCTACGGCCGCACCCACTCTTAATCTTTCTTGCTCATCTTTACAGGCATTAGGATAATCCTTTGCTTTTTGAATATCCTTAACGGTGATCATGCCGCTTAAATGAAAATCATCATTAATCACTAATACTTTTTCGATACGGTGTTTATGCAATAGCGCAATCGCTTCTTTATGGTCTGCTCCTTCATTGACTGTAATTAAACGATCTTTAGGCGTCATTACCGAAGACACTTTTTCGTCCAGTCGAGTTTCAAAACGCAAGTCACGACTGGTTACAATACCCACTAAATCATCACCATCCACTACTGGGACACCCGATATGTTTTTGGCTCGGGTTAGTTCCATTACTTCTCTTACCGTAGCGTCAGATGAAACGGTAATAGGTTCTTTTATAACCCCGCTTTCATATTTTTTGACATGGCTCACTTCACGCGCTTGCTCTTCAGCGGTCATATTCTTATGGATAATGCCAATGCCGCCTTCCTGGGCAATAGCAATAGCTAAGCGTGCTTCTGTCACAGTATCCATTGCTGCTGAGACTAGCGGTATGTTTAGATGAATCTTCCGGGTTAATTTTGTTTTTAATTTCACATCACGCGGCAACACAGTTGAATGTGCAGGTATTAGTAAAACATCATCAAACGTGAGTGCTTCTTGAATAATTTGCATAACCTCACCTCCCTCATTTCTTGAATTAACCGTTCATTATAGCTTTTTTTATTTTAAAAATCCTTTCAATGTAAATAAAAACAAGTTATAAATACAGAGTGGGTATTGTGCTTTCCTAATACCCCCCCAATATTTAGGAACGCGCACGGAATAACTTCGGCAACTAGCGAAGGATTTTTAGTAACTACTCAGCGTAATCTGTAATTGCTCAGATTGCCCTTGATTTTGTTCAAGAGCAAGGCGAAAGCGCGCAGTTTACAAGTGTAAATGAGCACTTTCAACGCGGCTATTGGACAAAATCAAGGG
>CAZDMC010000074.1:0-7799 GCA_964506335.1 uncultured Methylomarinum sp.
GCAATAAGAAATCCCGCTATTTGAGCATTGGTAGCACCGCCGCTCATAATCAGCTGCATGACCTCATGCATTTCAGCCAGACTTAAGTCCTGTTTATTTAATAGCTTGTTAATTAGCGCTTGAATTTTCATATTTGGCCTATTGCCTTAAAAAGTTATGCAACAAATCGTGTCCGTGTTCTGTCAAAATGGATTCAGGATGAAACTGCACTCCTTCTATTTCCAGTGTCTTATGCCGCACGCCCATGATTTCATCAATATTTCCTGTTTCATCTTCTGTCCAGGCTGTTAATTCCAGGCAATCGGGCAAGCTTTCCTGCTCGATAACCAGGGAGTGATAACGGGTGGCAATAAATGGATTGTTTAAATTCTTAAAAACGCCGGTATTGTGATGAAAAACAGGGGATGTTTTTCCATGCATAATCCGTTTGGCATGAACAATATGGCCGCCAAAGGCATGACCAATACTCTGATGACCCAGGCAGACACCTAAAATGGGCAGTTTTCCGGCAAATTTTAAAATGGTTTCTACAGAAATCCCGGCTTCTTTTGGGGTACAAGGTCCTGGAGAAATAACAATTTTATCGGGAGATAATGCGGCGATTTCTTCAACAGTCACTTCATCATTACGAACCACTGTGACATCGGCGCCCAGTTCGCCAAAATATTGCACTAAATTATAGGTAAAGGAGTCGTAATTATCGATCATGACTAGTTTTATCTTCATGATGCTTCTCCTTGCTTTTGTTGATGCGTTTCACCGTCTAACCCAGCTTCTGCCATAGCCACTGCGCGGAATATGGCGCGTCCTTTATTCATGGTTTCATCCCATTCATTTCTGGGTATCGAGTCATAAACAATACCTGCACCGGCTTGAATATAAAGCGTTTTATCTTTTATGATCGCTGTTCTGATAGCTATGGCTGTATCCAGATTACCTGACCAGGAAATATAACCTACCGCACCTGAATAAACCCCTCGTTTAACCGGTTCTAATTCATCAATAATTTCCATGGCCCGAATTTTTGGCGCACCGCTTACCGTACCTGCTGGAAAAGTTGCTGCCAGCACATCAAAGGCATCTTTGCCTTCTTGTAATTCACCGGTTACATTAGAGACAATATGCATCACATGCGAATAACGCTCAATAATCATTTTATCAGTCAGCTCAACAGTACCAATTTTAGAGACTCGACCCGCATCATTTCGGCCTAAATCAATTAGCATCAAATGCTCGGCTAATTCTTTGGGGTCAGCCAATAGTTCTTTTTCCAGGGCTTTATCTTGTTCCGGTGTTGCTCCTCGCGGTCGTGTTCCGGCAATAGGTCTGACAGTGACTGTATTGTCTTCTAGCCTGACCAGAATTTCTGGCGATGAGCCTACGATATGAAAATCATCCAGATTTAGATAATACATATAGGGGGACGGATTTAAACAGCGCAAGGCTCGGTACAAATTTAAGGGAGACGCTGAATAGGGAGTAGACATACGCTGAGATATCACTACCTGCATAATGTCTCCGGCGACAATATACTCTTTGGCCTTTAAAACCGCATCTTCAAAACCTTGCTGGGTAAAACCAGATATAAAATCAGCTTCATTAACCTGTTTGGGTGTTTTGTGGGGTTCTGGTTTTGCTTTTGATTTTCTTAGTTTGACTGCTAGTTCATTCAGCCTGTCAAGCGCCTGCTGATAAGCATCATCTTCCGAGGGATTAGCATGGGTGAGTAATAAAACTTTTCCTGACAGATTATCGAATACCAGCATTTCTTCTGAAACCATCAAAAGAATATCAGGATTATCGATGGGATCATTTTTTCCGGTAGATTTCAAACGAGGTTCAATATAGCCTATGGTTTCATAGCCAAAATAGCCCACCAGACCGCCATTAAATCGAGGCAATCCTGCAATATCGGGTACTTTATAGCGTTGTCTAAATTGCTCAATCCAGATTAATGGGTGTGGGTGAGTCAAACCTTCAAGTAATTTACCTTGTTTTTCCAGAGTAATTTCTTGTCCATTAATTTTGACTATTGTTTTACAAGGTAAACCAATAATTGAATAACGCCCCCATTGCTCACCGCCATGAACGGATTCAAATAAATAAGAGTAAGCACCATCTGCCAATTTTAGGTACGCGCTTAAAGGGGTGTCAAGATCGGCTAGAACTTCCCGGCTGATAGGGATGCGGTTGTATCCTTGCCGAGCATATTGGTTAAATTGTTCGGGTGTCATTACTTGTTTATGTTTATTAATTTAGTGACTATTTGGAGCATTTGGAGCGCGAAGTATAATACGCAGAAGTGATAGCGTACAACTTTCTTAGAACCTGTTCAAAATCTACTGCGCCACTGCTAGTTGTGTTTGGGCGGTGCTCGAAATCCTCATTTACTGCGTGTAAGCTCCGATTTCTGTGCTTCTTATTATACTTGGTTTTATGCAACCCAAATTTTCGAATGAGTTGATAGGCCATTAATGGCTTATCAACTTATCTGCAATTTCAATATCATGAGCAAAGCCATGCAAGGAGCCAATAACCAGGACACCGGCAATAATTAATGCTATCTGCTGCAACGAAGTTTTTAAATCTGTTTTCTTATGCAATGAAGGAATTAAATCTGCAACAGCAATGTAAATAAAACTGGAGGATGCCAATGCCAGAAAAAAAGGCAGAATATTATGTAAATCTTCTAAACTATAATAGGCAAGAACACCCCCTATGACCGTTGTGAAACTGGCGAGGACATTATAAAACAGGGCTTTTGATTTGCTATAGCCGCTTTGCAAAAGAATGGCGAAATCACCCACTTCCTGTGGGATTTCATGTGCGGCAACGGCTAAGCTGGTAACAATACCTAATTTAACATCGGTTAAAAACGCGGCGGCAATTAATACACCGTCAACAAAGTTGTGAATGCTATCGCCTATGATAATTAATGTTCCAGCAGATTTATGATTATCATAATGGGTATGTTCATCATCGCCGTGTGCTTCACAAGAACCTGAATGGCAATGCCGCCAGATCAATAGTTTTTCAAGTACAAAAAAACCAAGAATCCCTGCCAGAATGGTGCCCGATAAAAGCTGAAACTGCTCGGCTTTAACCTCCTCAAAAGCATGAGGGAGTAGCCCCCAAAAGGCCACGGCTAATAAGGCGCCAATAGCAAAACTAATGCCGTGGGGCAGTATTTTTGTTCTTAGCTCTTCAGGTAATAGTAAAAATATACCGGCAAACAGCACGCTTAGTACGCCGCCTATGGCGGTAAAAATGATAATTAATATCAATAAATCCAAAATCAATCTCTCCAGATTAGTGTAGCCATCCGACCCGTTTTGCCATCACGGCGATATGAAAAAAATCGTTGTCTATCTGTCACAGTACAAAAGCCACCACCATAGACCTGAGTAATCCCTAAGCTGGCTAATTCCAATGTGGCTAGCTGATAGATGTCCGCTAAATAATGTTGCTGGTTTTTTTGTTTGAAAGCATCATTAAAAATTGCAGATTTAGCAACAAATTGATCTTTGACTTCTTTTCCTACTTCAAAACAATTTGCGCCAATGGCAGGTCCTAGCCAGGCAATCAGTTTATTACTGCCTAAAGCGGTAACGGTATTACTTATTATACCGCTTAACAAGCCTCGCCATCCTGCATGAATTGCTGCAATTATACTGCCATTTGTACTCGCTAGCAGTATAGGCAAACAATCTGCGGTTAAAATTATACAGGCTGTATTCGCTAGGTTGGTAAAACTTGCATCGGCTCGTTCAATCCCTGTTTTATGGTTTATTTTAACGACTCGATTACTGTGTATTTGTTCTAGCCATATGGGTTCGGCAGGAATATCAAGCATTTTGGTGATTATTTTACGATTTTCCCGAACATTTTTTGTCTGGTCATTAACATGATAAGCAAGATTAAGGCTGCTAAAACGACCTTGACTTATGCCTCCCGAACGTAGTGTAGTAGCCGCATGTATATTGTTAGCTACTGGCCAGTCAGGTTCAATCCAGTGTTTCATCTTCCAGCGTTTTTAGTAGAATAGCCATATCGGTAGGAATTGCCAGTTCCCATTCGCAGTATTCATTGGTTTCGGGATGCTGTAATCCTAAACGAGTGGCATGTAATGCCTGGCGTTTAAAATTTCTTAACACTTGTTGTAAAGCCTGGCTGCAATTATTAGGTAATTGAAAACGTCCACCATAAACTTGATCCCCGACTAAAGGGTAATGAATATGCGCCATGTGAACTCTTATTTGATGGGTTCGCCCTGTTTCCAGTTTTACTCTAAGTAGGGTGTGTCGGGTAAAGCGTTGTTCTAGCCGGTAATGAGTGACTGCATGTTTGCCATCTTCACGAACGGTATGACGGGTTCGATCCGCAGGGTGTCTCCCAAGGGGAGCGTTAACTGTACCGCCTGCTGTCAACCAGCCTTTAACCAAAGCCAGATATTCTCGTGTAATGGTTCTTTCTTGTAATTGTGAAGATAAACTATGATGTGCAGGCAAGGTTTTGGCTATCATTAACAGGCCACTGGTATCTTTATCCAGTCTATGCACTATTCCTGCTCTAGGTAAGGTTTTTAAAGATGCATCATGATTTAATAAAGCATTAACCAGCGTTCCTTGCCAATTCCCGACTGCAGGGTGTACCACTAGTCCTGCTGGTTTATTGACGATCAGAATGGAACTGTCCTCATAGATAATATCCAGAGGAATATCTTCAGCCTGATACTCCAGAACTTCTTCTGCTTCGGCATCTAGTTCAACCTGTTCTCCACCATCTACTTTATCTTTTGCTTTAAGTGATAATTGATTAACGGTTACTCGCCCTGCTTTAATCCAGAGTTGCAGTTTACTGCGAGAATAATCTGGAAATATTTCAGCCAGACATTGATCAAGCCGCATACCTGCCAGTTCATCAGGTATTTTTGCTGTTAATTTAGTCATATTTTCATTAAATATAAGTTATACTCAGACAAAATTTATTTATATTAGCAATAAATTTTAATCTTACAATGCGTTGTTAACAATATGCGATTATTATTACAAAAAACTTTTCTTGTGCTGTTTCTGGGGCTGATTATACAGGGTTGTGAAACGCTGCAAATTTCAAAAGAATCTGATAATAAGTACACTGATTGGGATGCAAAAAAATTCCATGAGAATGCCAGAAAACATATGGAGTCGGAGAATTACCTTAAAGCCATCGAGCTATATGAAACGCTAGAAGCGCGATATCCGTTTGGAGAATATGCGGCTCAAACTCAACTTGATGTTGCTTATGCCTATTTCAAAAATGATGACCCTGAAGCTGCTATTGCAGCTGCTGAAAGGTTTATTAAGATTCATCCTAGAAATCCCAGTGTGGATTATGCCTACTATTTGAAAGGTCTGGTGAATTTTAATAGAGGTATTGGTTTTATGGATCGTTTTATGCCTACGGATTCTTCCCAGCGTAATCCAAGTAGCGTACAGGAATCTTATGATAATTTTCAGGAGTTAATTCGGCGTTTTCCTGACAGTCAATATAACCCTGATGCAAAACAAAGAATGATGTCTCTAAGAAACAACCTGGCTATGTATGAAATTCATGTGGCGCGTTTTTATATGAAACGAAGAGCCTATGTTGCTTCTGCCAATAGAGCCAGTTATGTGATCAAAGAATTTCAGCGCACCCCAGCCGTACCCTATGCTTTGAAAATCATGCAACAAGCCTATACAAAACTGGGATTAGATGATCTGGCAGCTGATGCAGAGAGAGTTTATCAAGAAAACTACCCTAGTGGCCCTCCCATTCCAGAACATAAAGAAGCTTCATTTGTTAACCGGCTATGGGACACTATTGGTTTTGATCAATAATCTACTTTTCCATATTATTCCTTAAGGCATTAAGAAAATCTTCGGTTGTTAAATAATGGGATTCATTTAATGCCTGTCCATGAATACATAAAGCCAGGTCTTTAGTCATTTGACCCGACTCCACGGTGTCTACACAAACCTGTTCTAATTTCTGGCAGAATTGTAATAATGCTTCATTACTGTCTAATTTAGCTCTAAATGCCAGGCCGCGACTCCAGGCAAATATTGAGGCAATGGGATTGGTTGACGTCTTTTCACCTTTTTGATGCTGACGATAATGGCGCGTTACTGTGCCATGCGCGGCTTCTGCTTCCATGGTTTTTCCATCAGGCGTGACTAAAGTTGAGGTCATTAAACCTAAAGAACCAAAACCTTGGGCAACGGTATCGGATTGTACATCTCCATCATAATTCTTGCAGGCCCAGACAAATTCTCCATGCCATTTCAAGGCAGAAGCAACCATGTCATCAATTAATTTATGTTCGTAGGCAATGCCTTTTTCTGCAAACTGAGTCTTATATTCCGCCTGGTAAATTTCTTCAAAAATATCTTTAAAACGACCATCATATTGTTTAAGAATGGTGTTTTTTGTGGATAAATAAAGAGGCCATGCTCGTGCCAGGGCAACATTAAAACAACTGCGAGCAAAGCCGGCAATGGAGTCATCGGTATTAAACATAGCCATCGCTATACCGTCACCTTCAAAATTATGAACTTCATAACTTTGTACCTCATCTCCATTTTCAGGGGTAAAGCTTATAGTCAACTTGCCTTTGCCACGGGTTAAAAAATCGGTAGCACGGTATTGATCGCCATAGGCATGTCTGCCTATACAAATAGGGTGAGTCCAGTTAGGCACAAGGCGCGGAACATTCTGGCAGATGATCGGTTCACGAAAAACGGTGCCTCCCAGAATATTACGAATGGTGCCATTAGGTGAACGATACATTCTATTCAGATTGAATTCTTCAACCCGTGCTTCATCCGGTGTTATTGTTGCACATTTTATACCTACGCCATGCTGTTTAATGGCTGCTGCGGCATCAATGGTGGTCTGGTCTCGTTGTTTTATACCTAGATCATAATATTCTATGGGTAAATCCAGATAAGGCAAAATCAATTCCTGTTTGATAAAAGACCAGATTATCCGGGTCATTTCATCACCATCTAATTCTACGATAGGATTTTTTACACTAATTTTTGACATATTTTTAATTCTCTTTTAAGGTATATTAATACTACAAAATCCCATGTTCTGCAAAGGAATAAGGTTGTCCGTCGCCGATAATAAAGTGATCCAGCACCCTGACATCAAACAAGCCTAATGCCTGTTTCAATCGTTCGGTTATTTGTTTGTCGGCCTGGCTTGGCTCCGTATTCCCCGATGGATGGTTGTGAGCAAAAATCACCGCAGCAGCATTATGAAATAATACCCTTTTTATGACTTCTCTGGGATAAACACTGGCACCATCAATAGTGCCTCTAAATAATTCTTCCAGCACAATCACTCGATGTTTGTTGTCTAGAAATAAACAGGCAAAAACTTCATAGCTATAGCCACGTAATTGCGTACTTAAATAGGCTTTTGTTGCTTCAGGGCTGGTTAAAACATCGCCTCTTTGCAAGATTTCTACAAAGTGGCGTTTAGCCATTTCCAGCACCGCTTGAAGCTGGGCAAATTTTGCACTACCCAAGCCTTTTCCATGACAAAAACGAGTCTGGTTGGCTTGTAATAATGCTTGTAAAGAACCAAATTCATCCAGTAATTCTCTAGCTAAATCAACGGCCGTTTTTCCAGCTATTCCGGTTCGCAAAAAAATGGCCAGTAATTCAGCATCCGTTAAAATGCTTGCTCCTTTTGCCAATAATTTTTCGCGTGGACGTTCCGCAGCAGGCCAATCCTTTATCGACATTTTTCAATTTTATTATTTATAATGA
>CAZDMC010000075.1:0-7776 GCA_964506335.1 uncultured Methylomarinum sp.
AAACGTTCTTCATAACTTTCCAGACGTTCATCCAATCTTATCCGTCGCTCACCAATCGCGTCTATCCGTTGATTGAATTCGCTCTCTTTGTTAGTCAACAAACCGTTACCTGACAAAAAACTGTCAGCCAAGGTCAGTAACTGCTGAGCAAACCCCTGAGTATAGTTTACTGTCCCTCTTAAACCGAGCGCACCACCGGTAATATCAAGCTGCAAACCCGCTGTATCACTGCTTCCGGTTAAACGCTGACCTATTCCGCTTGCAGCAAAGCCACCTATCGTGCCTGCATTATCCAGTCCTACCGAACCCGACTTAATAGTCAAACCGATATTGCTACTATTGCTTTCTATTTCGGTGACTTCTATTGTAGAATCACTGCCATATCTACTGGAATTGATAACCAGGCTATTCGTCCCACTATTAAAACTAACTTCGACCGAACGATTTGCATTGCTTAAGGTACTATCGCCATTAATTTTAGTTTGAATAGCTATGGCTAACTGGGCTCCTGTTAAAGCTGCCTGTTGATCCAGAGTAATTAAACCGGATTCAACACCATCTACCTTTAGCTTAAAGGTGTCATTATTTGCATCAATAGTAAAAGTGCCCCCACCGATAATATTGGAGTACTCACTTTTTGTCGCCAACTGGGTAATATTTAAGGCATAACTACCCACTGTTGTCTCACTACTGGCAGCAAAAAAACTGGCTTGAGAATCACTGGCTCGTCCTGTGGTGGCAAATAAGGCAGCAAAATCATCTATATTATTGTTTAAAGCCGTTTCTAGCTTTGCGCCATCTAATGTTAATGTACCATCACGTGCTGTAGTAATGCCTATATCACTCAAGGCTCGAACATCACTGTCTAAGCCTGTCACCACATCACTTAATACTCGTTGCATCTGATTATTAATACTACGAATGTCTGCATCACCTGTCAGTAAAGAGCCTTCCCCCGCCTCTACATCAAATTCAGTGGTATTATTTAAAATACTGCGTAATTCGTTGTAACTATCCACAAACTGCTGAACAGATGTTCTAATATTGTCCTTATCCTCACTGATTATCAACGTGGTAGGAGACGCTATTGCAATTTCCTTTAAATCAAGAGTGACACCTGTGATAACGCCAGTCACCGTATTGCTACCTCGTGTTACATTAATTCCGTCTACCGTCAGCAAAGCATCTAAAGCGGCTAATGTTTGCCCTATATTTTGACCAGAACCTACAGATGCTGTCGGGTCGTAAGCCAGTTGAGATAAGCCCGCCGTATCGGTTGCGTTGCCATCATCATCTGTCACGGTGATTTCCAGACTATTATTAGCGCCACTTTCAGAACTAAAAATCAGTCTATCGCCAGTTCCATCATTCAAAATTGAGGCTGTAACGCCAATGCCTGCAGCATTAACCGCATCGCGAATCCCTTGAAGACTATTATCTGCTACTGCAATAACAACATCTACCCCTGATTTATCAGTATTCTCGGTAAAAGTATTACTGCCACTATCGTAAGAGCCAAAACGAAAATGCAGAGCACCTGATCCTATGGTTTCATTGATGCTGCTAAAAGCAGAAGTAGCCAGTTTTTGCGATTGCGCTAACTGTTTTACTTCCACACTGTAGCTACCAGGAATCGCAGCATTACTCACACTAGCCGAAAAAAGGCTTTCATTAGCCACTGTCACTGTTTTACTTTGGTAAACACTTAAAGATGACAAGTCACTCACCGATGTTTGAAAATCAGCAATAGAACTTTTTACAATACCCACCGCCGATAAGCGAGCCTGGATCAGTGCTTCTTCACTATCAAGACGGTTGGTGGTTGGCGCCCTTTCTGCGTCAATCAACTGACTAATAATATTGTTAACATCTAAATCTGACCCAATACCGGGTGCCTGAATACTGGCCATCTCAACCTCCTATAGTTGTTATACCTCTTTTTTAAGCAACATTCCTACCACTTCTTGCTGATCCAGGTGTTCAGCCAGTCGCCTGGAGATTGCCAGCAGTTCCTCCGATGGAATCTGTTTGATTTCCTCTCCTGACTCAGTATCCACAATTTTAATCACGGTTCTACCACTTTCCTCATCTAAATTAAATTGAAGAGTCCGTTTGATATTGGTAAAAGCGGTATTAATATTTTTTATGGTATCGGCTAAAAGCTGTTCATTGCCATCCTTCCCACTTTCTTCAAGCGCATTATTCAAGCCATCCTTAAGTTCAGCACGGTTGATATCAAGTACAGTCAATTTTTCCTTTTTTGGCAGCTCCGAAACGGGCTCAGCCCCGTCCTTTTTATCAACAGGACGAGGCTGTGTTACTTTTACTTCGGTGGTTCGCTGAGTCATGGTTCGAGATATATTATTTATGCTCGTTTCCATAATTATTCCTCATAAAAAAGGGAGCGGTTAAAAAACCGCTCCTTATGACCATTATCCCAATAAGGCTAACACACCTTGAGCTTGAGCATTTGCTTGTGAAAGAATTGAAATCCCGGCTTGTTGCAAAATCTGGTTACGGGTCAATGATGTAGTTTCCATCGCAAAATCCGCATCACGGATTCGTGATCTCGCTGCTGACAAGTTTTCCGATACATTATCCAGATTTCGGATTGTCATCTCAAAACGGTTTTGTGAGGCACCCAAATTAGCTCTGAAAGTATTTACCTGCCCCAAGGCACTATCTACCGAGTTTATTAGCGTTTCTGCACCGGCAACGGTAGTCACATCCGCATTTTGAATGGTGCCTACAGCCTGTACATTAGTTTCCAGTTTCCTCGCAGCTGATGCCGTAGAAGTACTGTCAAAACCGGCATCTGCTGTTGAAGTCCCTGCCACTGTCAAAGTATCCGTTGATGAAATTGTAACTTGTCCAGAGACTCTTATGCTCAGTGCACCATCAAAGTCAAATCCAACATCAGATTGCCCATTAGCTGAACTTCCCCCACCATTAAAAAGTAGATTTGATGTGGCAGCATCTTTTGTCTCGACAATAATATCTCGACCATCTGCTGCATTAAAATTTAATCGGCCATCATTATCTATACTGGCTGTTACCCCGGTCAACTGAGATTTTGCATTGATTGCAGCCACCAAAGAGCCGCCTGCATCATTTTCCTGTATATTAACAGGCCCGATATCAACACCATTAACTTTTAATCCATCATTCTCAATATTCCCTACACCTACATTCTGTTCAGTTAATGCTGGTGCTCCTGAAGGAGGTGCTCCACCCCCTATGTCTGCTGCTATAGCGCCACTTGCTGACGAAGCATCACCAATATTAAAATCAGTGTTGGCTGTTGCGAATACATTTTCCAGAACCACTTGTCCAGAAGAATCTACTTCACCTATTTCACGTATCGAATTAATTCGAGCCGCTATGTCTTTTGCTACACCGCCACCATACTCAACGTTTGTACTATCAACTAGATTACCACTGGCTACTTGACTGATATCACCGCCAAACCGGGTTTCTGCAATATCTATTGTTTGAGCGCCATTTGCCACACTGAGCGTTACTTCTCCTGAAGAAATTGCAACGCCAGAAGTGCTTGTAGCAGCATCGGCAATACCCACATTACCACTTCCTTCTCCTACTAAAGCCACCTGATTAGATACACTCTGTACAGCACCTGGTTGCTGACCCAATGCACTGGCACGCACATCATCTAAAGTGATATTTAAATTCTGCCCTGCATTAGCACCAATTTGAAAGTTAAAGGTTCCATTACTGCCATCCAGTAAATTTTGTCCGTTAAATTGAGTAGTATTTGCTATACGGTCAATCTCACTCACCAATTGGTCAATTTCCACCTGAATTGCCTGACGGTCGCTTTGGGTATTAGTATCATTCGCCGATTGCACTGCCAATGTACGCATCCGTTGTAAGGCGTTGGTTGTTTCATCTAGCGCACCCTCCGCTGTTTGTGCTAAAGAAATACCATCATTAGCATTTCGTGAAGCCTGATTCAAGCCATTAATCTGTGAAGTAAACCGATCAGCAATAGCCAGACCTGCCGCATCATCCTTGGCACTGTTAATCCGCAAACCGGATGAGAGTCTTTGCAAATTAGTCTGTAATGCAGATTGGGATTTATTTAAATTTCGCTGCGCGGTAAGTGCAGCAACATTGGTATTAACAACTTGTGGCATGATTACTCTCCTAAAAAAGTCTATAAATTCACTTAAAATTTATTTTCACTGTTAATATCGACGTTTTAAACAATTCCTTTAATTTTTTTAGCACTATTTTTGTGAACTCGGTCAAAAAAGCATGAAATCACCCAGTTTTCATCTTTTTAGCCGATAAATATTGAATTTTGTATTTGAAGCAACTGTATGCAAGTTTCCAAAGATTCTTTTTAAATCATTATAATATCCCAGGTGACGATTGCCTATAACCCATAACTCGCCATTTTGTTTTAATACTCTATGGGAGTGTCTGAACATGGATAAAGCAATATGGTTACCCACAGTATTCTGCTGATGGAAAGGTGGATTACAGACTATTAGGTTCATTGATGCTGTTTCAAATTCGGTTAAACCATCACCTATACAAAATTCGACTTTTCTTTGCGGGAATGCTTGCAAAAAATTTTCTTTGGCTGAGGCAATAGCCATATAAGATTCATCCACAAAATATATTTGAGCCAAAGGATGATGTTTTGCCAGCATTAAGCCTATGACACCATTGCCACAGCCTAAATCAACAATATGTTTTCCGCTGCTTTTTACGGGCAAATGTTGAAGCAAAAAACGACTACCAATATCAAGACTTTCTCTGGAAAAAACATTGGCATGATTACATATTTTGAAGTGACTGTTTTCTAATTGATAATAACTGGGGTAAGGGTTATTGTGCGTCAGTTGTTCTGAACATAAAGTAGAAAAAATCAAACGAGCTTTCTTTTTGCCAGGAGAAGGTCTGGTTGGGCCTAAATATTTCTCCATCAGCTTCCATACTGAAGCCGGCATGGCTTTAACCATACCTGCAATGATCACTTGTGTCTCCGGTTTCAGCAAAGGCTGTAGTTTTATCAATTGATCTTCAAGCAAAGCCAATGTTTTGGGTACTTTGATTAGAACCAAATCCATCGCCTGCTGAGGCCAGTCTAGTGAGTTTTTAAACTGAATCTGCTGCTCAGACAAATGGTTGCTGATAAGATTAATTCGTGTGGCTTGCTGAGAAATCCATGAATCAGAAAGAGCGATAGGTTTTAATATATTTAAAGCAATGCTTAAGGCACCAAAGCTATCATTAATAATAAGGATTTTTGTATCTGCCGTTAAGCTTATATTTTCAGCCAAATACTCTAATAAATACAGATCAGCAGCATCCCAGGCTCTGAGCCGTTCTTTTTTTCGTAGGGGAAAACGCTGTAGTGTAAATGATCCTTGGGGAACCTTTAGTACAGTTTCCATAAAATTGTTATTTGCAGGCCGTTTACCAAAATAAAATTACCAGAATTGTGCCGAATTTTAGATGCTTTTTTTAGAAGTTATCTTGTTAAAGGCTACCCTTTTAATTTAATTAACAGGTCTATTCTCAAAGGCCACCACTGTTTTTTCCTTGATCAAATAACTCTTTTGTTTAATGGGATCTTGATTATCTGGGCGAATAATATCCCTGGGGGATTTCTTTGAGGTATCAACAGCCAGACACCATTTTTTATTTTTTATTTCAGGAAGCTCAACAGCTGTTTGTTGATCTGACATATTTATAATGATATGTAGATCAGCTTCATCATCAGTAATGCCTGCCAAGGTGAAAGCTAACAGGCGAGTCACTGGGTCATCCCACAATGGCTTGTTTAATTTTGCGCCATGCCAGGTAATATCTTTAATGTCTCTTCCTTTAATTACCTTCCCTGTCAGGAATTGTTTACGCATAATGGAGGCATGTCGTTTTCGCAAAGCGATCATTTGTTGTACAAAACGGAATATATCGCTATTTTCCTTTGCCATGTCCCAATTAATCCAAGTAAGTTCATTGTCCTGACAATAGCCATTATTATTCCCCTGTTGAGAGTTAAGCATTTCATCACCCGCAAGCAGCATGGGGATGCCTTCACTGAGTAATAGAATGGCAAATGCATTTTTTGCCAGCTTTTTACGATGCTCCAGGATAATTACATTATTAGTTTGACCCTCTTCTCCATTGTTATAGCTGATATTGTTATTACAACCATCCCGGCTTTGTTCGCCATTGGCTTCATTATGTTTTTCGTTATAACTGAACAGATCATGCAAGGTGAAACCGTCATGACAAGTGATAAAATTAATACTATTGATCGGCAAACCGGCCTGGTGTTCGTAAAGATCGCTGCTGCCTGAAATACGGGTTGCCAGTTCCTGTATTTTTCCGCTGTCACCCCGAAGCACTTCGCGGACTACGTCTCTGTATTTACCATTCCATTCGGCCCAACGGTGTCCTGGAAAACTACCCACCTGATAAAGACCTGCAGCATCCCAGGCTTCTGCAATCAATTTGGTTTGCGCCAGCTGTTCAGACAGTTCAATCGCCCATAAAACCGGAGGATCTTCAAGCACAGCACCGTCTTTTCCGCGAGCTAAAGCACTGGCTAGATCAAAACGGAATCCATCAACATGCATTTCTCTAACCCAGTACTCAAGGCTGCTGGTTATAAAAGCAGAGACTAAAGGATGGTTAGCGTTGACAGTATTTCCACAACCGGTGTAGTCATGCAGAATACTTTTGTCATTTTGATCGTGGTGATAAAAAATATTTTCCCCAATACCCCGAAAGTTAATAATGGGACCACTGGCTCCTGCTTCCGCAGTGTGGTTGTAAACAACATCTAAAATAATTCCGATACCTGCGCTATGCAAGGCTTTAACCATGTCTCGAAACTCTTTAATATGGGTGCCTTGTTCGGGAGAAACGCAATATCCAGGATGCGGACTAAAAAAGCTATGGGTGCTATATCCCCAGTAATTTTTTAGGCCGAGTTCTGCTGTACCTTGTGGTATATCCTGCTCATCAAAAGCCATCACTGGAAGCAATTCAATATGGGTAATACCTAGTTTTTTCAGATAAGGAATTTTTTCAATAAGCCCTGAAAAAGTCCCTGGGTTTTTTACATTTGCAGAGACGTGGTGAGTGTAGCCTCCTACATGCAACTCATAGATAATTGTTTTTTCACTTTTAATATGTAAAGGCTTATCACCCTGCCAGTCATAGTCTGAATTGTTGACCACCATACAACGCATTGCTGTGGCTTGATTATCACCCGGTAAACAGGCGGCTTGCCTATTCCAGTTTACATCGGATACTACGCGCGCCCATGGATCAATCAGTTGTTTTTCTTTGTCAAAATGCAACCCGGCTTCTTTGGGTTCGTTGGGTCCATCTATGCGCCATGTGTACCAGGTGCCTGCCGGCAAACCCATCACATATACATGCCATGAAAAAAAAGTCTTATGGTTATCCGCGTCTAACACAATGATTTGGAAAGGGTTTTTAGCTCGTGACGTTTCAAACAGTAAGAGTTCAACATGCGTTGCATGACGGCTGAAAATTGAGAAGTTGACACCCTCTTTATTTTGCTTGGTTCCCGATGGATAGCTTCGTCCTGGTTTAAATTTGTATTCTATTTTTTGCATAGCTTTTGTATTTTACTGTTCAAAATGTGGCGCGTTTCTAAAATAGACTGAATCACATAAAGAGAAGTAGTAAGTAAAGGTTTTTTTAATGTATAGCAAAGCAGTCATAGCTACATAGTCCATAGATGATACAGCTATCTTTAGCTCCGCC
>CAZDMC010000076.1:0-7754 GCA_964506335.1 uncultured Methylomarinum sp.
AGCTCTATTAATTCATGACTGGCATCTATACGCTTAAAATATTCGATAACTTCGCTGAAAACCTTGTTCTCAAACATGTTAAGCGCATACCTGCTCAGCCAGAATTAATAGAGATGCCCTAAACACCAGTAAAAAAATGTTTTTTTCAGTCTTGTCATTCCTGGCAGGCATTATTGTTGTTCAACAATTTTCTCAATTACCAGAACCCTTTTGGCTGCTATGGCTGTTCTTGTTGGTCTGCTGTTTTGCTTTTCTACGGCATTGGCGGCTAATGTTTTTTACTACTGGCTTGCTCTGGGCTATTTGCTTTGCCAGTCTAAGAATGCAAGACCAATTACCCGAACAACTGGAAGGCCAGCTTATTCAAATTGAAGGCAAAGTTATTGGTTTACCTCAGTCTGATGAGCGCAGCGTTCGCTTTGATTTTTCTGTCATTAAGTCAAAACAAATACAAGCAATCAATCTAAAAAAAATTCGCTTAAGCTGGTATTACCCAAAACAAGCCATTAAGTCGGGGCAAATCTGGCAATTTACAGTGAAACTAAAAAAACCTCATGGCCGATTAAATCCAGGCGGCTTTGATTATGAACGCTGGCTGTTTATGCAAAATATTAGTGCTACAGGCTATGTAAAAAACAAACCAGCAGCTTTGTTAATAGCGACGGATAGCGTTTTTCAAAATGCTAATAATATACGTCAACTTATCTCCGATAAACTTGATAATTTAA
The DNA here is from genome assembly GCA_964506335.1 of uncultured Methylomarinum sp. Classification (GTDB taxonomy): domain Bacteria; phylum Pseudomonadota; class Gammaproteobacteria; order Methylococcales; family Methylomonadaceae; genus QPIN01. The sequence continues at coordinate 729 of CAZDMC010000076.1, forward strand.
TCGGAAAAACTGAAAACAGAGCATTAATCAAGGCCTTAACTATCGGTGACAAACATGAATTAAGCCCTGCACAATGGCAGTTATTCAGGGATACCGGTACCATCCATTTACTGGCTATATCAGGTTTACATATTGGTTTGATTTCGGGAATGATTTATTTTTTGCTGTTAAAAATCACTATTTCTTTAGCTATTCGTTCCCCTCAAGTGATTGCCGCCCTGTTTGCTATCGCCATTGCCATTTTTTACGCCGCACTGGCTGGTTTTTCTCTGCCTACACAACGCGCTTTGTTGATGCTGACAATTACTATGATAGCGATTGTCTGGCAACGAAATATAACACCCGGCAACACATTGGCCATTGCTTTACTCGCTGTTTTAATTGTTGATCCATTAGCGGTTTTATCCGCTGGCTTTTGGCTTTCTTTTTTGGCTGTTGTGCTTATTGTCTACAGCCTGACAGCACGATTAGGTAAAGCCGGGTATTGGCAAGGTGCGCTAAAAATTCACTGGATAACAGCGCTAGGTTTAGCCCCTGTGTTATTATTTTATTTTCAACAAGTATCCATTATTTCTCCTGCGGCAAATTTATTGTCGGTTCCTGTTATCAGTATGCTGATTGTACCGCTATGCTTGTCTGGGGTGATAATGCTATTTATATCAGCCACCTTGGCTCATCATATTTTTGCTTTGGTAGACAAACTATTACATGGATTAAGCTGGATTTTATCAGAAATGGCGGCACTTCCGTTTGCTACTGTAAGCTTACCTAATCCTCCCGTATATGCCGTTGTTTTAGCCATTTTCGGCGTTTTTTTGCTGTTCTCGCCTAAGGGTACTCCTGCCCGCTGGCTAGCCTTTATTTTTATGTTTCCATTGCTATTTCAGAATGTAGAAAAACCAAAACCTGGCGAAATAAAACTGACTGTTCTGGATGTAGGCCAGGGTTTATCAGCCGTTGTGCAAACGACAAACCATCTTTTAGTCTTTGATACGGGTGCTAAATATTCAAAAAAATACAATATGGGAAATGCCGTCATTCTTCCTTTTCTTAAAAACAAAGCGATTAAAATGATTGATATCCTTTTGATTAGTCATGGCGATAATGATCATATTGGCGGCGCTGATTCTATTCTTGAACAAATTCCTGTCAATAAAGTGTTGACAAGTGTCCCCGGACAACTGTCTCAATATTTGCCAGAGTCTTGTCAGGCTGGACAATCCTGGGTTTGGGATCAGGTGTTATTTGAAGTTTTGTGGCCCCAGCTAAACAAAGGATTTCTGAGCGATAATAATAATTCTTGCGTGCTTAAAATAACTTCAAAGCGAATGCGCCTACTACTCACAGGAGATATAGAAGAAACTACAGAAATCCTGTTAACCAATAAATATGGCTCGCAATTACAAAGCGATGTGTTAGTGGCTCCCCATCATGGCAGTAATACATCGTCCACTTTGGTTTTTTTAAAGCAGGTCCAACCCACCATAGTGCTGATTCCATCAGGCTATAGAAACCGGTTTTCATTTCCACACCCGCAGGTATTGAAACGATATAAAAAAATTGATGCCACCGTATTTAATACTGCTATAGAAGGTGCTTTAAGTGTTAAAGTACATAACAATCTTATTGTGATTGAAACTATGCGTTCGAAATGGGAAAAATACTGGTATAACTAGTTTTATCTGCTAACTTTTAGGGATAGTAGTACTAAAGAGCAGCTCTATTATTTATGGCTGGCATCTATACGCTTAAAACATTCGATAACTTCGTTGAAAATCTTGTTTAATAGCCTGCTATTAACTGCAATCTTCGCCTCGTTCTCAAACATTTTAAACGCATAGCTACTCAGCCAGAATTAATAGAGTTGCCCTATAATATTGAGGAAAGAACATGAAGTGCCTGGTGGTTGATGACAGTAAAATGTCTCGAATGATGTTAAAGAAAATTATCGGTACTGCACACCCTGATTGGGAAATAAATGAAGCCGATGATGGCCAGGCAGCAATAGATACTGCCAAAGGACTTGAGCTGGATATTATCTTGCTGGATTACAATATGCCAATTATGGATGGCGGTGAAGCTGCAGCAATATTAAGACCCTTATTTCCTGATGCCAAAATAGCTTTTTTAACCGCCAATATTCAAGATGCTATTAAAAATAAAGCGATAGCGCTTAAAATTGACTTTATTCCTAAACCGATCACTGAAGTAAAAATATTAAAATATGTCGGATAAAGTCCCCCTCTTAAACGGATTTTTTGTCGATGCTGTGGCTGAGGTGCTGAATGTTGGCATGGGCAGTGCTGCTGCTGCACTCAGTGAAATGATTGATGATGAAGTTAGACTCAGCGTACCCAGTGTTGAATTTGTCAGCCGCCTTGAAGCCACCCGAATTATTGGCAAAAAAACCAAAACTGATGTCAGTGGCGTTCATCAAAATTTTACTGGCGCATTTGGCGGAGATGCCTTGTTACTGTTCCCAGAAGAACAGAGCCTTGAATTAGTCAGAGCCGTTTTACAAGAAGAAGATATGGCTTTAGAGGAACTGTCAGAAATGGAACAAGAAGCCATGACAGAAATCGGCAATGTAATTCTTAATGCCTGTTTGTGCAGTATGGCGGATATGTTTGGTCAAGAAATGCAGGGTGAAATTCCTGAATTTGTCCAGGGATCATTAAAGCAGGTTTTTTCCTGTGACCAAGACCAACTGGAGCATACAGAAGCTATTGTATTGTTATTAAACATGGAATTTGTAGTTGATAAAAAAAATATTCAGGGCTATGTTACTTTTTTAATGGATGTTGACTCCGTGATGGACTTTAAAAAGCATATTGAAAACTATTTAGATTTGTAGAGCATCAAAAAATGTCTATTCAGTCCCTACACAATAATAAGCTGGCTACAATATCTAATGATGAGCTGGTTTTTAAAACTGTATTTTTAGAGTGTGAAATGGGTCTTATTCTAGTTGATTCAGGTTTTTTCCTGATCAACTGGAATCCATGGTTTAGTAGATTTAGCGGTATTGACCTTCAAACCAGTATTGGCAAGAATCTAATTGAACTATTTCCTGTTTTGCAAAAAAGTAGCGTGGAACGGGCTGTCCACTCGGCTTTAAAAAATAAATTATCTTCAGTGGTTTCACATACTTTAAATCGTAAACCCTTTCCCCTTTTGAATAGTGCAGGAAACCCTTTACACCAGCACATTATAATCAAACCCTTTTATCTGAAAGATCATTCATCTTATTGTTTAATTCAGATTAGCGATGTCAGTGCTGCCGTTAATCGCGAAAAACAACTGATTAAGCAAGCCAAAAGAACCCGGCTAATTTCAGATAAACTAGCGCAAGAAAAAGAACGCGCTCAAGTAACACTGGATTCGATTGCTGATGCCGTGATAACCACCGATGAATCAGGCAATATTTTATCGATGAACCCCATCGCTGAAATTTTAACCGGTTTTTTTGAAGATGATGTGCAAGGACAGAACGTAAATCAAGTTTTTAAACTGGTTCATGAGAAAACGCAGGAATCTGTTATTTGCCCAGTAAACTATTGTATTGAACAGCAAGATATCATTGCCAACGAAAATGATCATATTTTGCTCAGTGCTTCAGGCGAACATTTTTCAATCACCGATTCAGTAGCACCTATCATTAATGAAGATGGACAAGTGCTAGGCTCTGTTCTGGTTTTCAGAGATGTGACACATGCACGGGAATTATCAGCTGAATTGAATTGGCAAGCTCTGCATGACCCTTTAACAGGACTTGCTAATCGCCGACAATTTGAAACAAGCATGAAAGCATTGCTGGAAAAAGCAAAATCAGGCGACTTAAAGCATCACTTGTTATATTTAGATCTGGATCAATTCAAAATAGTCAATGATACCTGCGGCCATGATGCCGGCGATGAATTATTAAAGCAAATAACCGATACATTAGCTAAAAAATTACGAAAAACCGATTTATTGGCGCGATTAGGTGGGGACGAATTTGGTGTTTTACTGGAAAGTTGTGATGCAGAACATGCTCTGACAATAGCGAATAATTTACGACAGGCGGTGGAAAACTTTCGTTTTGGCTGGCAAACGCAGTCATTTAAGATTGGTGTCAGTATTGGTGTTGCAGAAATATCAGGGCAAGAAACAAAAGCGGCAGAGGTATTAAGTGCAGCCGATGCCGCTTGTTATGTAGCCAAAGAAAGTGGACGAAACCGGGTGCATTTCCACACCCCGGAAGGTTCTGCTTCATCCGTTCACCAACAAGAAATGCAATGGGTATCTCGTTTGCAGAATGCTTTGGATAATGATAAGTTTGAGTTGTATCTACAACGCATACAGAATGTAAAGACCCCCGCTATTGTTTCAGAACATTACGAAATTTTGTTAAGAATGATAGGCGAGAAGGGTGAACTGATTCCACCGGGTGCTTTTTTACCTGCGGCAGAACGTTTTAATCTAATCAGCAGTCTGGATAGCTGGGTGGTTAGAAATGTATTTAAAAAATTAAAACAACTGAAAAAAGATAAAAAAAACCCTGAACAATTAATGTTAGCCATTAACTTATCAGGTGCTTCAATGATGAATGATGACTTGCTTGAAGAAATTAACAGCTTACTGGATGAGTCTGCTTATCCAGCAGAAAGTTTTTGCTTTGAAGTCACTGAGACAGCTGCCATCGCCAATTTAAAAGAAGCGACTGTATTTTTATCTAAATTACGCTCAAAGGGTTGTAAAATAGCCCTGGATGATTTTGGCAGTGGCCTATCCTCTTTTGCCTATCTTAAAGAGTTACCTATTGATTACCTTAAAATAGATGGTTATTTTGTTAAAGATATTGCCATTAATAAAATTGATAAAGCCTTTGTTGAATCGATTAATCAGATTGGGCAAGTCATGAACCTGAAAACCATTGCAGAGTTTGTTGAAAATGAGGATATTTTAAAAATATTAATAGGAATAGGGGTCAATTATGCCCAAGGCTTTGGCATTCATAAACCCTGTCCTTTTGATGAGATTTTCAGTTGATTTTTTATATCCTCTAAGAACCTGTTCAAGATCGTTACGAGCCGCTGTCAATTGTGCGCGGACGGAGCGCAGAAACCGGAGTTTACATGGAGTAAATGAGGATTTCGAGCACCGCCCAAGCGCAATTGGCAGTGGCGTAGTAGATCTTGAACAGGTTCTCAAAGTTATATAATGTATGTTCTCAATAAATGCTACAAAAAGGAAAATAGATGAATAGTCTGTTCAAATACAAAACACCCCTGTCATTAGCCGTCGCTTTATTGCTATCGTCTATAGCAAACTTTTCTGTGAATGCAGCGACTGTTGAGATAAAAGAGGATGTTAAAGAAAATGGGTTGAATTTTAGTGGACATCTGGACTATATCAAGCAACAGGAGTCGAGTAACAAACAAGCCATAGAGCGCGTTAAAAACAATTATCTGCAGGTTCTTGAATTGATTAAGCTCAAACAATATCAAGACGCTAATACAAAAGTCGCCTCACTGCTTCAACAAAATCCAGAGCAATCCCTTTATTATAATCTTAAGGCGTTATTACAACTTGTTGACAAGAACCAGACCGGTGCTGAACAAAGCCTGTTGAAAGCAGTTAAACTCAATGCCAGGAATACACAAGCGCTGACCGGCCTGGCTAAAATGGCATTAGATAACAAGCAATTCGATTTAGCTAAAGAATATGCAGATACCGTACTGGCAATCAATCCGAACGATATCAAAGCTTACCAGATACTAGCCAGTGTAGCCATGCAACAACATGGAATAGATGCGGTTGAGGCATTATTACTGGATGCCCGTAACAAAGTTAAAAATAACACCCCTACCGAACAGGCTATTATTCAGTCACTGAGGAAAGTCTATATCAACAAAAAACAGCCCGAAAAACTGCTAGAATTAGCTACTGGCCTGATTGAGCGAGATAAAGAGGATGCTTTTGCACTTTCAATGCTTGCCGAAGCACAAATACTTAATCAAGATAATATGGGGGCAGAAAAAACTTTACGACAATTCGTTGCACAATACCCTAAAGATGCCAAACACCTATTTTTATTGCTGCAATTATTAGATAAACAAAAAAATAAAGAAACTGAAATGCTCGGTTTACTGGATCGGGCCATCCTTAACCTAGATAACCCTTCCCTGGTTTTAAGTTATAAAGCGGCTGTGTTAATCAAGCAAAAACAATTTCAGCAAGCTTTTACTATTGCGCGGGAACTTGAACAACTAAACCCAAACAAAGGAATTGGCAAGATATTAAAAGGCGATATTTATTTAGCAGAAAAGAATTACCCAGAAGCACTGAATAACTATCAACAAGCCTACGATATAACACCTAATATTAAAATACTGGATGGCATATTAACAATTTTTAGCATTCAAAATAAACCTGATGCTGCAATCAATCTGTTAAAAAAAGAGCTAGCAAAGAATAAAGACGACACAAAAATTCAATTCAGGCTGGCCGTGTCTTATCAAAATTCAGGGCAAAAAGAACTGGCAAGCAAACATTATGAAGCGGTGCTCACTCAACAGCCAGAAAATGTGATTGCGCTGAATAATCTTGCCTGGATTTATAATGAGCTAAATAACCCCAAAGCTGAAAAACTGGCAAAACAAGCCTATGAATTAGCACCCAAGTCGGGAGCAATAGCAGATACCTACGGCCTTATACTGCTCAAAAATGGCAATAAACAACTAGGTTTAACAGTACTCAAACAAGCAGCAGAACTGGATCCAACATTAGCAGAAATTCAATTACACCTGGCTGAAGCCTATATTGCTAACCAGAATGAATCACAAGCTAAAATCATCTTACAAAACCTACTCAACCAAGAAAGTGCTGAAAGCGAAAAGGCAAAGGCCTTACTTGCTAAATTAAAATGATTTCGAGCTGGGGTTGCAACCTCCGTCTTGCTTGTAAACTATAAGCCGACATCTTAGAACCTGTTCAAGATCGTTACGAGCCGCTGTCAATTGTGTGCGGGCGGAGCGCAGAAAC
>CAZDMC010000077.1:0-4831 GCA_964506335.1 uncultured Methylomarinum sp.
CAGACTTTACTATGGCTTATGCACAAGTGTAAGCGGTCAACTGATTTATCTAGGAGGCTGTCCGAGAATAGAAAGTCTACTGCGGGAAAGCTGATTTTGGCCGGATTTCCCGATTTTTTTCGTTAAAGAGCCTGCTATTCGCCTCAAAAAATCAAAAAACCCGACTCAAAATAGCTTCCCCTCGCTACGACTTCTATTCTCGGACAGCCTCCTAGGTTAAACAGTTAAAAAGCGACAATGGCATTGCTTTTAAAGTTCACCCAGAGAGTGTCAGCTAGTGATACATTCAAATCAGTAAGTGCCTGATGGGTTATCAAAACCTGAAATAACTCACCTGCAACAATCGTTATTCTTATTTGATTGGATTCATCGGTAATTGCCAGTACCTTGCCTTGATACTGATTCCGCATACTTGATTTCACTGGTTCTTTTGATAATACAATTTCACGCGGATCAATAGAAATATGTTGATAGTTTTTATCACTATCCGCTAACACAATTTTAATTTTTCCGGTATCAAATAACAGCTTATTGCTGGTTCCATGAAATACATTGATTAAGGGTGTTTTAACCGATTCACCATTGACCAGAGAAATTATGTTATCAGCGATGGCAACTCCTTGTAAACGATTGTGGGTACTAAATATCAGTGTTTTATTACTCTCTTTTACATAGCAGCGAATAAACCTTTCCAGCGTTTGTTCGCTGTTGTAATCGAGATAACTAAACGGTTCATCCATTAATAATATATCGGGATTAGTGATAATAGCCCGCGCTAAAGCCACTTTTTGCAATTCACCGCCAGATAATGTTTTTGCCTGCTGATGAATCAGTTTTGTAATATTCAGTTTATCAAGAGTGGCGTTGATTAAATCAGCCCGATTGTTTTTTTTTATTCCGCGAAATTGTAATGTTAAATCAAGATTTTTTAAAACACTGCCTCTTAACATATAAGGCTTTTGTGGGAGTAAAGCAATGCGTTTTATTAAAGAATGAAGTTGCTTTTTTGTGGCGATTTCAGAGCAACATTTAATTTGTCCCTGCTGATTTTGTTCCACAAACGCCAGTAAATTAAGCAAAGTACTTTTACCACAGCCATTAGGCCCGATTAGAGCCGTTGTCTTTCTCGCTTGAATATTTAATTCTGGCAAGGATAATGCCAATGTTTTACCATAAGCGTACTTAATATCTTTTAACTGATATGCATATTCCAAATTTAATTCCTATGCTGTGAGCGTTAAACTTTTTCTATTTTAATCGTGTTTTTGTAAACAGCCTTTTTTAACAACAAGACCTAACTTAAATGAACTTTGTCAAACTATTATTGGTACTTAGCATTACGTTCAATTCACTCCACTGCCATGCAGAAAACATTTTACGGCTAGCGACCACCACCAGCACAGAAAATTCAGGATTATTATCGGTATTACACCCTGTTTTTGAGAAAAAATTTAATTGCCGTCTAGATGTGCTTGCAGTTGGCACCGGTAAAGCACTAAAACTGGGTAAAAATGGTGATGTGGATCTGGTTTTTGTCCATGCACCTAAAGCTGAACTTATTTTTGTCAATCAAGGATATGGCACTAATCGTACCGCCGTCATGCATAATGATTTTGTTCTGGTTGGAGCCAAAAATGATTTAGCTCAGGCAAAGCAAGCTAAATCAATCATTGATGCATTTCAGATCATAGCAGAAACCAAAGCCGAATTTATTTCCAGAGGCGATGATTCGGGGACGCACAAAAAAGAACAATTATTATGGCAAATGGCTAAAATTGACCCCGCCGGTAACTGGTATGTCCAAGCTGGGCAAGGCATGGGGGCGATATTAAAAATAGCGGATGAAAAACAGGCTTATACCCTGACAGACCGAGGCACTTATCTTTCCTTTCAGGATCGTATTGATTTGATGATTATCTTTGAAAATGAACCCCCCTTGCATAACCCGTATCATGTAATGGCTGTTAATCCACAATTACATCCTCATGTGCAATATCAATTGGCTAAGCACTATATTGATTTTATTACTGGAATTGAAGGACAGGCCATTATCGGTGCATTTAAAATGAAAGGACAACAATTATTTTATCCGGATGTTATTAGGTAGCTCGCAATAAATAACCCTTTTATGAAATGTATGCCAGCCATTGCAAGGCCGATTTTTTATTTTTACTGTATTGGCTTGCCGATAAAAAATATTTTTTAGCCTGTTTTATATTGTTTAATTGATAATAACTCAGGCCTATTAAAAGATAGCTATTACCCATGTCTTTTAAGCCACCTTTGTTGATGGCTTTTTTTAAAGCAATAATGGCTTTGTTCCATTGCTCCTGCTCGACATGAATCTGCCCCAATTGCTGATATAAACGGCCTTTTGGGTTAATTTTTGATGCGATTTCCAATGCCTTTATCGCATGATCAAATTCTTTGGCCATCATCCAGGTATTGGCTAAAGTTTCCCAATTTTTTGAGTTATTTTTTATGTTTTTACGATCAATTTCAGTCTTTATTAATTTAGCTGCTTTATAAGGTGAATTTATATATACAAGCAAGTTAGCAAAATCCAGCAAACTTTTTTCAGTATTAATAAATCCTTTTTTATAAGCAAGATGCTGAACTGCTACGGCTTTTTTATATTGTTTTAATTGTTGATAAATAGAGGATAACTGCTTCCAGTAGGTTTTTTTATCGGGATAAATACGAATCAAGGTTTTTAATATACCTGCCGCAGATGAATAATTATTTAACTCAAAATAGATAGCCAGATTTAATTGATACCAGGATTCTTGCGGTTTTTTTGATCCTGCAATGGCTTTTTTAATATAGGGTAAGGCTTTTCGATAATGTTTTAGCTGGGCGTAGGCATTGGCAACCAGAACATTTATTTGTGTATCTAATTTAGGATTACCTGCCAGGTACGGTTCCAGTGTTTTAATCGCTTTGCCATACTGTTCTGCTGCCATATAAAGTTGACCCAAATTCAGTACAGCATGTTGTTTTTGATCCGCAGGTAACACATTTAAACTGAGACATTGTGATAAAGCTTCGCTGGCTTTGCTATATTGTCCTTTTAAAGCATAAACAGAAGACAGGCTTCTTAACACGGTGGCTCGCTCATAGCTCTTTTTATCGACAGTAGCCAGTATGTCTTTCAACTTTTGTTCAGCTTGCTGATATGATTTTTTTGCAATCAGTAATTCAGTTTTTTGTAATTTTTTATATAAGCGAGGGGATATTGTGGGTGATTTATCACTTGCATTTGCCGAAGCAAGCAAACAGAGAGACAATACCAAGAATAACTGACGCATCATTTTGATAATTTAAATTGTAATACCTGGATGGCACGTTGCTCAAAAGCCTCGCCGCCTTGAATTTTAGCTTTAAATTTCCAGCGCCTGATGGCCTGTAATGCGGCTTTGTTGAATATTTTACCAGGCTGGGCTTCAACCACAATAGCATCCTTGACAGTGCCTTGCTCAGTAATGGTAAATTCAACTTTAACCCAGCCTTCGATACGCCGGTTGGCCGCACGCATCGGATATCTTGGTTGAATACGGACTAAAGGAATAACATTGGTGCTTATTTTACCTTGCCACATTTGCAAGCCAGCCAATATTGAGCCATTGAATCTACCACTTTGTAATGGAATATCTAAATGAGGCATATTCATTTGAGGTACTATATTTTGTGTGACATGCGCTTGCTGCATTTGCATTTTAGGCGGTGGCGGTCTTTTTTCTGGGGGTGGGGGATCAGGTGTTTTTCTATCTTTGCTTTGTAATTTTGTTTCCCGCTTTAAACGTACAAACTCAGTCATTTGAAGAGTTGCCGTTTTTTTAAAGCCCTGCTGATTATTACTGATCATGGTTTGCATTAGCCAAAACAAGATCAAAGAAATAACAATGCCAGAAATAATAGAGCCTAGAAATCTGATAGAAAAAGTATTCACTATTATTCTGTTTCAGTCGCTATGGATGCATTCATAATACCCGCTAAACGAATTTGATCCATCACTTGGATCAAAACCTTAACTTTGGTTTCTCTATCCGCAGCAATAATGACAGAACCCAGCGGTTGCTCGGCATGTAAACGAGAAACATTGGCTCTTACCGCGCGAATGTCTACCAGCCTCTTATCAATCCAGACATCACCATTAGGTTTAATCGCGACAATAATATTGCCTTGTTCCTTACGGGTTGTGGTTTGTGCGTTAGGGCGATTAATATCAATACCCGACTCTTTTACAAAAGAAGTGGTGACAATAAAAAAAATCAGCATAATAAATACGATGTCCAGCATCGGTGTCATATCTATATCGGCTGTTTGTTCGCTACTGGAACGATGACTTCTGCGGCGCATAATATTAATGATATTTTAATAAATCAGTCAGGTGGTGAGTTTCTTCGCTTACTTTCTGTTCAATCAGTTTGCTGAAATAGAGACCGGTAATTGCTATCACCATACCCGCCATGGTTGGAATAGTTGCTTGAGAAACACCTGATGCCATGGCTCTGGCATTGCCGGAACCGGTAACAGCCATTACATCAAAGACATGGATCATGCCGGTAACGGTTCCTAATAAGCCTAATAAAGGACACAGTGCAATCAGTACCGATATGGTCGACACTGTTTTATTCATGCTGATTTTGGCTTCAGAAATAATAGCTTCCCGAATAAACAAGGCATGCTGAGAGTGTTTATCAGGTCGACTTTGCCATTGATTGATCCAGATCTCACGTTGCTTTGGATAAGCCAGACTAAAATAAAAAAGTCGTTCAATAATTAAGCACCACAAACCAATAGAAACCCAAAGGATAACCCATAAGACATC
>CAZDMC010000077.1:4849-7729 GCA_964506335.1 uncultured Methylomarinum sp.
ATGGAATCAAAAAAAGACATGGCTTGATTATTTCTCAGAACGTCGACTTATTAAACCCAGGGTCTGTTCATCCAGTATTTGTACTAAAATTCTGCTTCGCGAAGCCAGCAGACTATGTAAAAACAACAATGGAATAGCGACGCATAAACCCAGCATGGTAGTCACTAATGCTTGAGAAATCCCCCCCGCCATTAATTTTGGATATCCGGTACCAAATAAACTAATAGACTGAAAAGTAGAGATCATACCGGTCACTGTACCCAATAATCCTAAGAGTGGCGCAACAGCCGCCAGTAATTTGATCATCGAAAGTCCTCTTTCCAAAACCGGAGTTTCCCGAGTGATGGCTTCATCCAGAATTAATTCCAGGTTTTCGGTATTTTCTGATTTATCCTGTTCAGCAGCGGCAAATACTCTGCCTAGAGGATTATCTGTCAAAGCAACAGATGAATTCATCTGAGCATTCATTTTTTGACCAATCAGGGTCAATATAATCAGCCGAATAATGCCATAAATAAAACCGATTGCACCCAAAGCCAGAATAATATAACCAATAAACCCACCTTGCTGTATACGTTCCAGGCTATTGGGTGCCTGAATAAGCATGCTGAGAATTACGCCTCGTGTAGGATCAATTCCGACAGCAACGGGACCTGTTTGTGCTGTGGTCATATTTTCAGCCAGTGATAAATAGTGCCTTTTCGGCTGTCTGGCTAGATGAGTCAAGCGACCTGTGTCTGGAGAAAACTGTAAATATTTACCCTCTGACAAGGCATTAAAAGTGCCTATGCGAATCACTCTGGCTTCAACAGGTTCGCCATTGGCTTGTTCAATCTCGCTATTAAAATAGACGACTTTCCCGGATTCAGTCATTTCTTGTTGCAAAGTGAACCAGAGTATTTCCAGCTGTTCTATGGTAGGAAGTGCCTTGCTATCGGAAATAGCATTTAATTTATCAGCACGACCAGTAAATTGAGCGGATACCAGTGATTGTCGCAAATCAGCTTTTAAATCCCCCGCTGCTTGTCTGGCAACCCCAAATAATTCGCCTAGCACACCACTTTTATTTTTTAGCTCGGTTTCCAGTTCACTCAGTATTACTTCATTGTTATCCATGTGTGTTTTTAATTGCGAACTTAAGCGTTCCTGTTGCGCTAATTTTGTTTGAGCGGCTTGCAATAATTGTTGCTGTTTATTTTTTTCAGCCAGAAATTGAGCTTCTCTGGCTTTATTTATTTTAGCTTCTAAGCCCTGGGACTTTTTTACATCGCGTAATAGCTGATCTAAACCCAGGTGTTCAGCAAAAACAGTTTGTGCGCCAGCAATTAATAAAACAAGCAGCATAAAATTTTTCATTGACCAGCCTCCGCTACGGGAATAGGAAGCGTCAGCAAATTGGGTGCTGTTTCCTTACGCGCAATACGCAATCCATTACGAATGGCATTATGAAAATCCGACGATAAAATTTGCCATTGACCGTGTTCCTTATCCCAATAGCCTGTTTCACTGCCATCAAAACGCTGATAATACAAAGCTACACGCCCCAGTCGCAAAAAGTCCACTGAACTTTTTACTCCGTTCAAGCTTAGGTCAGCGCGATAGGCTTCAATAGTATTACCATAATCATTTTCAATTTGGAAAGCCTCAATAATCTGTCTAAATTTTTCGGCATTAGTAATATCTGCTCTGATGATCATTGTTTTAAGTTTGGACAATCGTTGTTTGCGTTCTTCTGGTAAAAAAGGCAAATCCAATGCTATAAACTTATCCAGGCTATCAAGCATTCGTAAAATTAATGGCACAATCTCGCGCTGTGTTATCTCTATATCCTTTAATTGTTGCTCTAATGAAGCTTTTTCTTGTTCCTGAGAGGTTAACAGGTTTTTTAAATGTTTATTGTAAGTTAACAATGTCTCTGTTTGATGGCTGGCAGCACGATATTGATCCAACATTATTCGTGTTTTATCATTCAAGCCATTAATTTTTTTTTGTGATCGAATCGCTGCGTTTTGAGTTGATTCTTCAACACTGATAGCTTCGTGTAAATATTCTGAATAGCCAGGTAATGAAAACAAAGCAAAGACGGTAATAACAAAGCACTGAAAAGGTCGGCGAATAATAGTCATCTATCTTCTGGGTATTGGAATGGAAGTTAAAATTATTTTGTGGATACTACACTTTGTTCAGCCAACCAGTCGATCAGCTCTTTTTCTTTAATCATACCCATTTGTCTCAGCATTTTATTGTTTTTGTCAAAAAAATAGGTGAGCGGCAATTCTCCTCGCCATCCTGGGTGGATATCAAAATATAAGCGCTCTGCAAAATCGTCTGCAAACACCCATTTCTCAGCGGTTTCTAAATTTTTAGAAGATAAAATCTGCTGGACAATTTCATCGTTTAAAAAAGGATCAGTGCTAATAGAAACAATCTCTACATTAGGGTATGTCTTCAACAATTGACCAAATAATGCCAGCTCTTTCATGCAAAAAGCACAAGTTTCAGACCAGAAGGTAACAATAAAAGGCTTATCTTTATGATCCTGTTGTATCTGTTTAAACGAACCTTTTATAAAGGGTCTGATTTCCGTTTCGTAAGCAAAGGTATTTTTGATGACAAGCAAATTCATCAAAACCAGAATTATCATGCAGAATCTTTTTCTTTGTGGGTCAATATTGTTCATTTTCTTTCAAACTACCTTTTGGTTGTGTTAACAATATTATAGCTGAGTTCAAGACTGCGAATCATAACGTGAATTTATTATTGAAATACATTTTATTTTTGCCTAAAAGAAAAGGCATTTTAAAAATTTAGCAATTTTCACGCCGTTTATCCTAGAAAAATCAGTTGAGCATGGATTTTGTGGAAAATCTGGGCGAAAAA